>NZ_JAGKRI010000208.1:0-1283 GCF_017939255.1 Aeromonas sp. Prich7-2 | reverse complement strand
CAGGGCTGACGCATCAGTGTTTATACTTTGAACAACCCCATACATTCGAACAAATATTGTTCATTCAGACAGCAGAGCCTGCGCTTGTTGGCCATGCTTAGATTACGTGATTTGTTTTGCTTCAGCATGTTCAGTATCCACTGCCTGATGACCGCTAAGTTTTCCCCAGCGAAGCCCGCTCTGGCCTGAAGTTGATCCTCTCCGAACGCAATATCTAAAGTCCAGTGCAGCAGATTTTCTACCGACCAGTGCGCTCGGGTTGCCTTCAGCGCTGAGGTGGCATCCAACGCTCGGCTACTTATATAAAATCTCACGAAATCATAGCCTTTGCCATTTTCAATTCGCTCAGCCTGCACGGCTATGATCGTCTTCGCTTTCCACTGCTGGCAAACTGGCATGCTTTCATCAACCACCAGAACCCAACAACGTCGATGCTCTTTTCGCCCATGTTCTGAGTCAAATTGTTCAGTAAAGCCGTGCCCCGAAACATCGCTTTCATTCTTATCCCAATACGCTTGGAACTGTTCTTTTACTTCAGTATTGAGGCTAGGTTGGTTGTCTTTCACCGCAAGCAGGTAATCCCCCGACTTCTTGAGGATGGTGTCAGCAATTTTGACCTGTGTACCCATTGCATCAATACTGACCAAACACCCTTTTAATTCAAGAAGTTGGAGTAGCTCAGGTATTGCCGTGATCTCGTTAGATTTGTCAGCGACTTTTTGCTGGCCAACACACATTCCCAGCTCAGTTGACCAGACATTGACCATATGAACAACGTTGGCTCCTCGCCCTTTAGCGGTAGCACGAAGAGCTTTACCATCAACCGCTAGTTGGCCAACCAGTTTTTCATCGCCCATGATGTCGCCGATCCACGCTTGAAAAATGGATTTCAGACTGGCGGGAGGCAGAGTGGCAAAGATGCGGTTGAATGTATCGTGTGATGGAATGCCGCCAGGCAAGCGCAGCCAGCGCCGGAACCATGGCTCTCGCTCTTGAGCAAACAAGGTAATCTCGCTCCAAGTATCAAAACCGCACATCATGGCGCAAATGGCCATGAAAACAACCTCTGACAAGATATGTGAGCACTTGGCCTGATTGCGTGGGTCTGGGATTGATTCAAGGTAGTCGAGCAAAGACTTCTGGGCCATAATAATAAACAGTTGGTTAAGATCTCGACTATTTACAGCTTGGCAACGCAAGGTACAATTAAAATCGTACTTGGAGCCGTTCAACTGATCGAGACTTGATCAACTTGTGCAGAGAATGATCATGCGTCGGCCCTG
>NZ_JAGKRI010000207.1:0-1246 GCF_017939255.1 Aeromonas sp. Prich7-2 | reverse complement strand
TAAGAAGTTGCTTGAGGTACTGGGTTGCATTGATAATAGTCATGGCTTCGGGCGTGTCGGTTTTTTTTTGCGATTAAATCAGATCACAAACGAAGCCTTTTTTCTATCTATTTCAATTGGTTGTAGCTAAAGATCCTGTACATGATACTTCCCTATCTTTGGGGTTTTGTACCGCAGCTTCAGAGCCTGTCTCAGGACTCGCTCTCTAGTTTGCTCGAAGCTCAAGCTACTGTATCACGCGAATCCGTTAGGCAGCTCGTAGCACAGCGAGATCATCTAGCCAGCAAGCTTCAAGAACTTACTACCAAAACCGAAGAACAAGTGGTTCAGCTTGGTGCGCTTACTGAAGGGGCTGCCAAGGAACGAGCTGAAGCCGCCGCCACTGTTGCGAAGCTTGAGCAGCTTTTTGCTCAGAAGGAAACGGATCGAGCAACCATCTTTGAAACAGCCCTTACTGAACTGAAAAAGGAGTTCAAGTCTTTCGAGGCTAACGCCAAAATTGAGAGCGATGCACTAATTGACTACCTAGAGAATCAGCGCAATCAAGCTGCTCGCCTTGTTCAAGTCGTCGGTAATATTGGCGTCACCGGAAACTATCAGCAAATTGCAAATACCGAAGCAACGCAAGCCAATTTCTGGCGCTGGGTTACTGTCGCAATATTTGGTGCCGGTGTTCTTGTCGCTGGCGCAACATTCATTAAATTTTGGGGACAACCTTTCTCGTCCGAAAACGCGTGGTCTGTTGCAATTCGCCTTCTATACGCTATCGCGATCACAGCTCCAGCCTGGTATACGGCTCGTGAATCAGCCCGCCATCGGACTAACTCCGACCGAGCGAGACAAACTGAACTCGAACTTGCATCAATTGGGCCTTTCATTGAACTCATGCCAGAAGATAAAAAGGTAAAAATTCGCGAGCAACTTACCCCCTCATACTTCGGAAAAGCCGTGGAGGCACATACTGCGGATAATCCTTTGGATGCTGCTGCGGTTAAAGACCTTGCTATCGAATTGGCGAAAGCATTAAAAAAATGAATTCATTGAGTTGATGCCCACTCACCATTTTCCTCGCTTGATGATCTTCACCTTCTAGCGAGCTTATACCAATCGGATTAAACATTAGGTCAGTTTTATCCAATCTCGGCTACAAAGTGACATCACCCGCTCCACATCGGCAATAAAGTGCTTCCAGGCCGATGTGCAGGCATCAAGGATGTCGTCGTAATCCTTGAAGCTGCGATTAGCC
>NZ_JAGKRI010000206.1:0-489 GCF_017939255.1 Aeromonas sp. Prich7-2 | reverse complement strand
GGTAAGCGCCCTTGAATCGGCATCTTTTTTTCCCAAAATCAGCTCGTCACACTTGAAATCCATTACCTCTTCGCTGGATTTTCACTATGACCACTCAAGAACGTGCTGATTTTTGGCGACAGCAGATCACCGCCTGGCTTGACTCCGGCCTCTCCGGCCACGCCTTTTGCAAAAGCCAGGCACTGGTCTATCACCAGTTTGCTTACTGGCGTAAAAAGCTCGAACAGCCTGTAGACTCGGACTCTCTTCCTGGCTTTGTCAGAGTAGCCATGCCTGTTCCTGTCACGAACGAAGTCGGCTTGACGCTCACCTTACCCAACGGGATCACTCTCTCCGGGTTACATCCGGGCAATATCGATTTGCTCGGCGCTATCATGAGGCAGTTGTAATGCGCCCTCGTTACTTGCGTCCGGCACTGACCATGCCGCAGATCTACCTCTATCGGGCTCCTATCGATTTTCGTAAACAGGCCCACGGCCTGGCGGCGCT
>NZ_JAGKRI010000205.1:0-1983 GCF_017939255.1 Aeromonas sp. Prich7-2 | reverse complement strand
CTCAGGGCCGAGACTTCACGCAAGGCGAGCGTAAGACGGAAGCAAAAAATCGCAGGAATGAGCAGTGAATATCTGGAAACGGTACTCAATGCGGGTCTCAAAAAACTGGGTGAAATTTAACAAAATGTTCACGCTCTCACCCTGATCCTAAGGGCCATGTTGTCGGCCTCGGCGTTACGGTAATCTCCCAAGTACGCATAAATGTCTTTATTAAAAAGCAGCACCACGTGGTAATGCGGGTTGGCACTAGAGTCCTGCTCGCGCACCCAGATATATGCAGGGAAGGCTGGCTGTCCTCGCCTTCCCTTACGGGTATGGTCCGCCAGCAATTGGCTTTTCAGTGATGCAAAGAAACGTGTAATTACCGCTGGGTCTTGCCGAGAAAAGCACAGTGGTATGTCAGGATCCCCCTGCCAATTAGCTTGTGGAAAACGTAAATCAACACGCACGGCAAACACACGTGGATATATATCCAAGCAGCCGGTAATGACCTGTGTTAACTTGGTTAAGTAATAGGGTGAAACACTCCCATAACGCTGTTCAGCTGCAGCAAGCAGGTTATTAAGCTCCTCTGGGCTAAGCTGGTAGCCCAATGATGAATTCATCTCGCCTCCTTTTGATCAGGCATGGTTGACCCAAATGCATGTGCAATTTATAGATGGTTCAGAAGTGGCCGTTGCATTTCACTCATCCAATTAATGGATGGTGTGATATTTAAATTAGTTATGTACCTCTTTGCTTTTCACATAAAAGATGGCAGCTATCTACAATGACAAATTTTAACTATTGGCATATGTCAATGTGTATAATACATATACCAGACATCAACCACTTCATTACTCTTAGTAAATCATGGGAAATAGTTTCCCTGCGACTCGCAAATTACTATCCATGCATCTTCAGACTAAAAGTAATTTACTCTAAAGTTATCTAATGTCACTTTTTCATGCATTATAGCGAGGCACCATTACCCGCAATATTATGTGGGTCATTAGTATAATTTCGCAGGTAAGTTGTACGCCCATGAATAACAACAAGGCGTCCTTGTCTCGCTAGAGTTTCAACAGCTTGGTCTAATCTAACTTTACTTCTAGCACAGTTAGGACCATATTGACGCACATGGTTTTTTCTTACGCCTGGCATACGAAAAAAATCAAGTCGCTGCTCTAACCATGTATATATGGCGTTTGCATCCTCTTCTTCTTTTGTCACTGCACCACTTGTATTGGTTCGGTTGATAAACTGATACAAATACCATCTGCCAAGCTGTATCGCTGCACTCAACACCTGCTCATTAACCTCCAGAGAATCATGATTAAAAAAAGTGATAACAGCTGATATCCTTAGCATCTGTTCCATCAATTTAGATACAACATCACGATAAGGGTACAGATCCTGCCCTTGGTTTATTCTTTGTTCTAAATTATTGTATTCTCGAAACCATAACACTTTTGCCTCTGGAGATAATTGGACTACTTGACGCGCTGTATTAGTTCGCCTGCGTGCTAGCGTTGTCTCTAGGGAAAGTGCGAACAAGTATCCCACGAACAAAAAATGAAAATTTTAGTCATTTAATATCAATGGGTTACCAGTAAATGCTCTCGTGCCATATGACTTATTCGCACCTTCCCTAGCAATGTCTGCAATCGATTATCAAAAAATTCCTGTAATGGGCTTCCGCAGTAAGCCTTATAAGGAATACTATTCGCCAAACGCTGTCCCTGAGTAGATTTAGGTTTTGAAAACAAACATCTGGCTAAAAATCCAGAACCTCTGACTTTTTCACCATGCTTTTCTAAAAAAGCATCAAATAGTTTTGGTTGAACCATCAATGCCAATGTCATGTACAGAACCTTAAGCGGCAAGCGAATTAATAATACCGTCTAACGTGTTGTTTTGCTTGGATTTTCTCTGCCTACTCTTTTTGCCGTTTTTGGATAAATACACCATTGCCCACTCCAACTTCTCTGTTATTTCCTGCCA
>NZ_JAGKRI010000024.1:0-42993 GCF_017939255.1 Aeromonas sp. Prich7-2 | reverse complement strand
GGAGAGGAAAATCTCTTTTCGGGTCTGACGGCGCTTAGTGCTGAATTCACTATCGGCGAAGGTGAGTTGATGGCTCATGATGTCCCTCTGGGATGCGCTCCGGATGAACATGATGATCTCATATCAGGAACTTGTTCGCACCTTCCTTAGGTCTGGTTTCCTCCTTGAAGGCTTAGCGGGCGAGCAGGGGTTGGTCGCCAGGCAAGGGCGCACTGGCGGCATGGGGGGAGGGGCGTTGCTGAAACTGGCGCACCAGCCGCTCCAGTTCCCCGAGTTGCCGCACCAGCGCCACAACCCCCTGCACTGCATGCTGACTGCCCTGACTGGAGTCATCGGCGAGGCGCTTGATGTTCAGCACGCTGTGGTGGATGTCCTGGGTGACCAGGGATTGCTCCTGCACCGCCTGGGCTATCTGGTTGCTGCCGGCGGTCACCTGCAGCAGGCGATCGCTTATTTGCTGCAGCACGTCGCCGGTGGCGGAGGCCTTGAGGCGGCAACTGGCGGAGAGCTGCTCCCCCTGCGCCATGGCCTGCTGGGCATCGTCGGCGCTGGCCTGCAAGAGGCTTATCATCTGCTGGATCTCGCCGGTGGAGGATTGGGTCTTGATGGCCAGGGTGCGGATTTCGTCCGCCACCACCGAGAAGCCGCGACCGGACTCGCCCGCCCGGGCCGCCTCGATGGCCGCATTGAGGGCCAGCAGGTTGGTCTGGTTGGCGATGTTGTTGATGACGTCCAGGATGCCGTCGATGGCGCGGCACTGGCTGGCCAGCGCCTCTATCACGGCGCGGGAGGTGAGCAGCTCGCCGTGAACCCCTTCCACCGCCGCCACGGTATCGAGCACGCTGCGATTGCCCTCCCGAAACAGCACGGCGGTGTTGTCCAGGCTGTCCGAGGAGGCGCTCGAGCTGTGGGAGACTTCGCGAATGGACGCCGTCATCTCGGTGATGGCGGTCGCGACCTGGTTGGTCTGGGCCTGCTGTTGTTGCAGGTTGCCGGTGATGGACTCGGCATTGTTCAGATCCGTCTGCGCCGCCTGCACGATCTGCTGGCAGGTCTGCTGGGTGCGGGCCAGCACCGCATTGAACTCGGCCTGATTCATCTTCATGGCGAGCTCGACGGCAGCCAGACGATCGACCCGGCCGGTATACAGCAGTTGCATCAAGGGGTTGTCGAAACGGTGGCGGGCCAGGGTCTCCAGCCGGGCGAGGCGCCGGGAGAGGGTCTGGCAGATGACGAGCGCAACCACCAGGGGCAGGGCACCGATGAGCAGAGGCCAGCCCGGGCCGTGCTGATAGCCGAGGGTGACCAGGCTGGCCAGTAGTGCCATCAGGCAGAGGTGGATCCCCAGGGTGTGGCAGCAGGGGGGCAGGCGCAGGGCCCGGGGGGTCTTGCCGCGGCGCATCTCGTCATAGACCCGCTCCGCACGCTGCTTGATCGTGTCGTCCGGCGCCGTGCGCACCGACTGGTACTCCACCACCTTGCCGCTTGCGTCCTGAATGGGGGTGACGAAAGCGTTGACCCAGTAGTGATCCCCGTTCTTGCAGCGGTTCTTGACCGGGCCCATCCAGCTTTTGCCTTCCCGCAGATGGCGCCACATGTCGGCAAACGCCTGGGGCGGCATGTCGGGGTGGCGGACCAGGTTGTGAGGGGCCCCTTGCAGCTCCTCCAGGGTGAAGCCGGCTATCTGGCAGAACTCGTCGTTGGCATAGGTGATGCGGCTCTCCAGATCCGTGGTGGAGATCAGGTTCTGGTGCGACGGGTAGAGGCGCTCACGCTGGGTAACGGGTTGATTGACTCTCATGGTACTTCCTGCCTGACAGAGGAAAGAGCGTCTGGTTGCAATTCGTACACCAGAGTGCCCAAAAACGCTTAAATTGCGTTCTATATGTCTCTTTTGTGCTCAAAACCCGCAGAGGGGGGAACATGGCCCGGGCTCGCGTCTGCCCCTGCCGTCAGGATTCGCTTTTTGGGAGCCGTTTTGGCAATGGCGTGGCGGGTTTCGCAATTTGGCAAGGCGGGGCCTGGGCCTCCGCCAGCCTCAGGCGGGCAGATCCGGCTCGCTGACCGGGGCCGACATCTGGGTCTCTATCTGCAGGTGGGTGGAGAGCAGGGTCTTCAGATCCTGCAGGTACTCCTCCAGGGGGGGCTCGTCCAGCAGCAGGGCAAGCTCGTTGCCTACGGGGGTGAGCCGGTAATAGAGCAGGGTGAGGTTGCTCTGGCGTTGGCGCAGACGCCAGCGCTGGTTGCCAAAGGCCAGCTCGACCCCGTCGGCGGGCAGGGGACCGGATTCGAGCTCGCCACGGTGCAGCAGCCCGAGATCGCACAGCAGCAGCAGGGCGCTGTAGGGCACCCGGTATTTGCCGAGCCCCATTCGGGTGACCTTGGCGCGACTGAGCAGGCTGGCCCCCTTGTGCATGCCCAGCAGCAGACGCTGCTCGTCGCTGCCCTCGTAGTGGCAGGAGAGGGCGCAGATGCGCTGGAACAGCTGGGCTTCGCGCTGGGTCATCTCCTTGAGGGTGTTGAGGGCCCGGATGGAGAAGCGGCCCGGGGTCGCCACTTCCAGGGCGAAGATGCGGCCCCACAACTGCTGCATGGGGGTCATGCTGATGTCTTCGGCCAGTTGCAGGAAGCGGGTGAGCCAGTCGCTGTCTATCTCGCCGCCGGCGGCGGTCTCTTCGCAGTGGCGCGCGGCCATCACCATGATGGATTCCAGATTGCGCTGGCGGGTGGCCTGCTCCGCCAGCTGGCGGAAGGTGGCGCGCTGCTCGAAGGTGCTGTCGCTGTTGCGGGTGAGCATGCCATCGATGCCGCGGCTGCGGGCCAGGCGCAGGGTCTGCTCCTGGCTGCTCAGGATGGAACTCTCTTTCTTGGGGGGCAGGTCAGCCATGCTGGCTCCGTGATGGCAAGGTCTGGTAGTGAATGTTACTCCAACCAGATCCATGAACAATCCCTTTGCCGGGGTCGTCACGGGATAAAAAAATGGCCTCCTGGGGGAGGCCATCAGGGGCTCACTCTTCGTAGACGCTGACCTCGACCGCGTCCATGGAGTAGGAGGCGGTGGCCATCTCGTGGCTGGAGCTGACGGTGTGCATCTTGCCCTTGACCCAGATGGCGTCCCAGAGGTCATCCACCGGCGCTCCCTTGGGGTAGCTCACGTAGATCACCTGGTTGGTGGGCGGGGGCGGTACGTGAATGCAGGCGCCGAAGTAGGGGACCAGCAGGAAGGCGGTGATGGTCTTGGCATCCCCTTCCAGGGGCACCACGAACCCGGGGATCCGCACCTCCTGATTGTCCAGCTTCTTGTTGACGCCCCCCACCGGCTGCGGCACCGAGGAGAAGTCGCCATCATGGCTGACCTGGGGCGGTGGCAGCAGTTTTTCCCCCTCCGGGATGAGGATATCCCAGTCGATGGTCTTGTAATCTGCAGCCATGGCAGGCAGCACCAGCATGCTGGCCAGCAGCGCCACTATTTTCCACTTCATCATCTGTTCTTCTCTCTTGGTCGGATGCGTCGGGTCAGACGCGAATGCTCATGCCGTCGCTCAGGCTGTAGCGGTAAGCGCGGGCGGCAGGCAGCAGCCCGATCACCATGCCCGCCAGCCAGACCAGGCCCAGCAGTTGCCACTCATAGGCGCTCGGCAGACCCAGGCTCATTTGCAGGCCATAGTGGCTGAGCAGCCAGGGGCTAGCAAGCCCCTGACCGAGATAGAGCGCGGCCACCCCGAGGGCGATGCCCGCCGTGGTGAGCGCCATCGCCTCCAGCGCCAGCAGCAGGAAGAGGTGGGCAGGGCCCGCCCCCAGGGAGCGCAGAATGGCGAGCTCGCGGCGCCGTTCGTTGAGGCCGACGAGCAGGGTGGTCAGCATGCCGATGAGGCCCGCCACCACCACGAAGCCCGCGATCACCGACAGGGCGGTCTCCGCCACGCTCATCAGCCCCCAGAGCTCCTGCAGGGCGGCTCCCGGCAGGATGGCCATCAGGGGCTCCCTGGGATAGGTGTTGACGCTGCGCTGCAACTGGAACGCCAGGATCCGGTTGCTCAGCCCCACCATGAAGGCGGTGATGGTCTTGGGGGTGAGATCCAGCGCCATCGCCTGTTCCGGGGTCACGTTCTTGCTGTGACGACCGGTGTCCCAGCCCAGATGGATCGCCTCTATGCCCGCCAGCGGCACATGAATGGTGCGATCGATGGGGGTGCCGGTGGGGGCCAGGATCCCCACCACCTTGAACGGCATGTTGTCGTGCTGGCTGAACGAGGTGTTGCCGGCGCCATGGGCGATGACGATGGATTGATCCAGGTGATAGCCGAGCTTTTCGGCCACCTGGGCACCCAGCACCGCTTCAAACGGTGTTTCGAAGGGGCGACCTTCGCGCAGGACGAGCGCCTGCTGCTGGCCGTACTTCAGGTGGGTGAAGTAGTCCCCGTTGGTGCCGAGCACGCGAAACCCCTTGTGGGAGTCGCCAAGGGAGAGGGGGATGGTCCAGGCGATACCGGGCCTGGCCTTGATGGCCTGGTAGGAGTCCCAGCCCACGTTGTTGGTGGGGTTGCCGATGCGAAACACCGAATAGAGCAGCAGGTTCACCTGGCCGGAGCGGGCGCCGACGATGAGATCGGTGCCGGAGACGGTGTTGGCGAAGCTGTCCCGTGCCTGACTGCGCACCCGCTCCACCCCGAGCAGCAGGGTGACGCTGATGGCGACGGCCAGCAGGGTGAGCCCGGCGGTGAGGCGACGGGCCCAGAGACTTTGCAGGGCGAGTTTCAGCATGAAAGCCTCCGCAGTGAAGGGGAGATGGCCGGATGGGCTGCGAGATGATGGCGTGTGGTCATGCCGCCCTCCGGTTGAGCTGTTGCAGGTTCTCCACCCGGGGGAAGAGGGGCTCCAGATAGGGATCGTGACTGACGAAGACCAGGGTAGACCCCTGCTTGTCGCACTCCTCGAACAGCAGCCGGATGAAGGCGGCCCGGTTGTCGGTGTCCAGGGCCGAGGTGGGCTCGTCGGCTATCACCAGAGGAGGGGAGCCTATGAGGGCGCGGGCGGCGGCAACCCGCTGCTGCTGGCCGATGCTGAGGGCGTGGACGGGGCGATGGAGTGCCTCATCCGGCAGTTGCAGTTCTGCCAGCAGGCGGCGCGCCTCCTGCTCGGGGCTCCCTGCCAGGCGGGCCCGCTTGGCGGGTGAAAAGGTGAGGGCAGCGGTGACGTTGTCCTGCACCGAGAGAAACGGCAGCAGATTGAACTGCTGGAAGATGTACCCCAGATTGGCCGCCCGGAACTGGTCACGGGCGCGGCCGGAAAGCCGGGCCAGGGGCTGGCCCAGCACCTCCAGGGTGCCGTGGTTGGCGGTCTGGATGCCGGCCAGCAACCCGAGCAGGGTGGACTTGCCACAACCCGATGGGCCCTTGATGAAGACGCGCTCACCCTCGTGGATGCGAAGGGCGGGCAGATCGAGGACGGCTTCGTGACCCGGCCAGGCAAAGGCCAGATCACGGATCTCAACCACGGCATGTTTCATGGTGTTACCAGCCCAGTTTGTTGGCGGACGGAGTCAGTTCGGCGGCGGTCTGGCCGGTGGGCAGTATGCCCTGCACGCTCAGCTTCTCCAGGCTCGGGTAGAGGCTGAACAGGGTGGCCTCGAGACCGGTGAGCTTGGCCGGGGTAGCGCAGGTGTAGGTGTACATGGCCCCCATGTCCGCATGGCCCGCGTCGTCGTGATGGTGTTCATCGTGAGCGCCATCAGCCTTGTCGTGCTCGTGCTCGTGCTCGTGCTCGTGCTCGTGCTCATGGTCATGATCTTCCTTGGCTTCCTGCAGCTCTTGCTGGGTCAGCTTGCAGCCGGCGGCCGGGTCGAAACGGAAGAGGGCGTCGGGCTGCTGGAGGCGGGCCACCGCCTTGGCATACTGCGCTTTCTCCTCATCGGTGTTGGCGGCATGCTCGAAGCCCACCAGATCGGCGGCAGGGGCCTGCAACTCGATCATCAGCTGGTTGCCGTCGAGTACCAGGTTGAGGTGGCCGTGACCGTGCTCATGGGCACCGTGGCTGTGGCTTTCGTGTTCGTCGTGATTGGCCTGGGCGCCGAAGGCGGCAGCGGCCAGAAACAGGGTGACTGCTTTCATCGTTAATCCTTTTGAATAAATAGAGAAAAGATTGGTTCAAAAAAAGAAACAATGAAGGGGCGGCGGGGCGCGGATACGGCGATGTCCCGTGGTGCCGGTGGCCGCCCTCGGTTGGGGAGTGCCGATATACCGGTCGATGCCAGAGGAGAGGGGAGGGAGAACGGGGGTCGGCGTCAGTGCCAGCTTGCCATCCAGATGCAGGACGCAGAGGGTGCAGGCATGACCGTGATCGGGCAGGGCTGCTTCAAGAGGGTGCTGTGCCAGCGCCGGTTGCATCCACAACCAGCCCAGCAGCAACACCCAGATTGTCAGTGTGGAACGACCCATAGACCCTTGTGGAAAGGGCGCCATCAGCGCCCTTCTCTCTGATTCAGAGATGGGACTGGATGAGCCCCATCACCTTGGTTATCTCGGCGGCATCGAGCTGGCCATCTTTGGCAAACAGCACCTTGCCCTCTTTATCCAGCAGTATGATGGCCGAACTTTCCGGGGTAAGCGCCCAGGCGTTGCGGGCCATCCCCTTGGCATCCAGCACCATGGCGGACCAGGGGAACTCCTTCTTGCTGTCCTCGGCACTGCTCTTCACGAAACCGGACGTGCCCCAGATGGCGTCATTGCTGTTGATGATGGTGACGGTCTGGTACTTGTCGTGGGGCAGCTTGGCCGCCTTGATCGCCTCGATCATGGGGGCATTGAGCTCCTTGGCGCTGGAGCGACCCGCAATGTGCTGGATCAGGAAGACCTTGCCAGTCAGGACCTTGCTCTGCCAGGGCTGATAGCTGATCTCCTTCTCCTTGAGCACCAGCTCCCCCTTGTCGCTGATGTTGACCAGCGGCACCTGGGTTGATTCCTTGATGTTGTGGGCCATGACCAGGGTTGGCAGCAGCGCCAGAGTAAGCACGAGATGTTTCATCCGGATGACACTCCTTTGTGATGTTATAACGATTTTTGGGTCGAGGGAATGGGACCCTGAACATCCTAAACTGATCGGATCTGTTTAAAAGGTGTTAAATAATACAGGGTGCGACGGTGATCTTGTCAACATGGTCGCCATCCCCCCAATGACGGCGGCAAGGATGGCATGTCATCCATCAAAAGCAAGTGATGGTCAGAAGAGGCTAGTAGAGCGGTTCGCTGATCAAGGGAATCTGGGCCATGGTCATCTGCTGGGCCAGCAGGGGAGAACCGGTGAGCAGCACGTGGCGCTGATTGCCGATCACCAGGGTGTCTCCCTCAAGGCCGCTGTCGGCCGTGATGGCGAGCCAGGCCGGCGAGACGCTGCCGATGCTGATGTTCGGATAGATGATGCTGAGGCTGTACTGGGGCGCCAGCTCCGCCAGCAAACTGGCCATGAGCAGCGCCTTCTCGTCGCTGTCGGCCTTGTTGTCCTGCAGGGCCTGCAAGGGCGGAGCGAAGTGGTCCATTTGCTCGGGCGGGGTGGGGATGCCGCTCAGCCACTCCTGCAGCAGGGTGACGCTGGTGGCGAGATCCTTGGCCGAAAACTGCTGTGCCAGGGGTTTGAGGTCTCCCTTGAACTGATAGAACAGCTGGGAGTAGTTGGGGCGCACACAGGGCAGCTTCTGGTTGGCCGGGTGCACGCAGGGCTGGACCCGCATCTCGTAGAAGGCGTCCTCCTGATATTGCCGGTAGGCCTGCCAGAACTGGGCGGATTCGAGGCTGCTGTCGTGCAGGGTAAAGGCCTGTTCCAGGTTGCGGAACTTGGTGGCCGTCTCCGGGCTGTGCTGGTTGATCTGGTTGATGCTGTTGTAGAGGCGTGGACTGATGTAGGAGTAGAGTGTTTCCAGCGGGAAGTTGAGGGCGGTGTCGAGCTGTGTCATCTCGTGACGGCTGGCTGAAAAGGTGCGCTCATCTGCCGTCAATTGCAGGTGCTTTTGCTGACCATCCGCAGATTGCCACTGCCAGCTCAGGTTGATCTCGTTGGCCTGCGCCATGGTGCCGAAGAGCAGACTGCACAGAAAGCCTTGTGCCAGTTTCATGGTGCGCCTCCGCCTAGGTTGATAATAAACAACTAGGTGAGTGACCGGCATTTGGATTGGTCTGGTGACAGATATATTGGTAATTATCTGATCTGACTTTAAATTTAATTCAGGAAATAAGTCATGGGGGAAATCATCATGAAGCTTGTTTCACGGTTTCTGCTGATATTGGTGGCCACGCCGGCGCTGGCGGGGCAGGTCATCGTCAATCAGGGATTGTCCAGCGCGGATACCTTCGCCCTGCGGGATCAGCTGGCCCGGGAGCATGAATGGCAGGAGTGGCTGCGATTCCAGCAGGCCATCAAGTGGCTGGAGGTGCTGCCGGTCAACTGCGATCTGGTGGGAGGTGCCGGTCAGGAATATCGCTGCGGTGATGACTATTACCGCCCCTATCGGCAAAATGGGCGCGACCTCTATATCCAGGGGGATCCCCCCGGAGCGTCCCCGCAACGCCCCATAAAAAAGGCGCCATAAGGCGCCTTTTTTGCGAGGAATACGCTTATTTTGCAGCGTAACGCTCGGCAGAGGTCTTGATTTCGGCTTCGGCAGCGGCCTTGTCGCCCCAACCTTCCACCTTGACCCACTTGCCCGCTTCCAGCTCTTTGTAGCGCTCGAAGAAGTGCTGGATCTGGGCTTTCAGCAGCTCGGGCAGATCGTTCACATCCTGGATGTGATCGTACTGCTTGGTCAGCTTGGAGTGGGGAACGGCCACGATCTTGGCGTCTTCGCCTGATTCGTCGGTCATCTTCAGCACGCCGACCGGGCGGCAGCGGATGACGGAGCCAGCCAGCAGCGGGTAGGGAGTCGGAACCAGCACGTCGACCGGATCCCCGTCCAGGGACAGGGTGGCGTTCACGTAACCGTAGTTGCACGGGTAGAACATCGGGGTGGACATGAAACGGTCAACGAAGATGGCGCCGCTGTCCTTGTCGACTTCGTATTTGATCGGGTCGGCGTTCTGCGGGATTTCGATGATGACGTAGATGTCGTCAGGCAGGCTCTTGCCGGCCGGTACCAGGTTCAGGCTCATGACGTTTCCTTTGAGTGTTGGAGTCAAGTTTGCAGGCCGACATTATAGCGATGTCCCGTCAAATGACCATATTTCAAGGGCCGGGTGGCGTGGCGGAGGGTAGCTTTTCCCCGCGCTTGCCCGATTTCTGTCGTCTGCGGGCGCGGATGCCTTCGCTCCCCATGGGCGCGGCTTGTGCCACCGGGTCAACAGACCCTAGAATGCGCACTCCCTTTACTGGAAAAGGCAGCGGTATGCACATTCACATTCTCGGGATCTGCGGCACCTTCATGGGTGGTCTGGCGGTGTTGGCAAAACAGCTTGGCTATCGGGTGACCGGCTCCGACGCCAACGTCTATCCCCCCATGAGCACCCAGCTCGAGCAACAGGGCATCGAACTGACCGAAGGCTACGACCCCTCCCAGCTCGATCCGGCGCCGGATCTGGTGGTGATCGGCAATGCCATGAGCCGTGGCAACCCCTGTGTGGAATATGTGCTGGACCGCAATCTGCCCTATATCTCCGGCCCCCAGTGGCTGCTGGAGCACGTGCTGAAAGATCGCTGGGTGCTGGCCGTCGCGGGCACCCATGGCAAGACCACCACCGCCAGCATGCTGGCCTGGGTGCTGGAGTATGCCAAGCTGGAACCCGGTTTCCTCATCGGCGGCGTGCCGGGCAACTTCCCGGTTTCCGCCCGTCTCGGCTCGGCTCCCTTCTTTGTGATTGAAGCGGACGAATATGACTGCGCCTTCTTCGACAAGCGATCCAAGTTTGTCCACTACCACCCGCGCACCCTGGTGATGAACAACCTGGAGTTCGACCACGCTGACATCTTCCCGGATCTCGCCGCCATCCAGCGCCAGTTCCACCACCTGATGCGCACCGTGCCGAGCAACGGCCGGGTGCTCTTCCCCAAAGGTGATGACAACCTTACCGCCGTGCGCGAGATGGGCCGCTGGAGCGAGGTGGAGCTGGTGGGCCAGGACGACGCCAAGTGGAAGGCGGTGAAGCTGGCCGATGACGGCTCCGCCTTCGAGGTGTGGCTGGATGGCGTGAAACAGGGCGAGGTGCACTGGGAGTGCATCGGAGAGCACAACGTCAACAACGGTCTGATGGCCATCGCCGCCGCCCGCCATGCCGGTGTCATGGTGGAGCACGGGATCAACGCCCTCTGCCAGTTCAAGTCCCCCAAGCGGCGCATGGAGCTGAAAGGGGAAGTGGCCGGGATCAGCGTCTATGACGACTTCGCCCATCACCCCACCGCCATCGAGACCACCCTGGGTGGACTGCGCGCCAAGGTGGGCAAGGCCCGCATCCTGGCGGTGCTGGAGCCCCGCTCCAACACCATGAAGCTCGGGGTTCACAAGGAGGAGCTGGCCGGTTGCTTCGACGGTGCCGACGAGGTGTTCTTCTTCCAGCCCCCCAACATCGGCTGGGATCTGGGGGAGGTGACGGCCCACATGACCCGGCCTGCCCGGGTATTCGAGGCCCTTGATGCCCTGATTGGCGCCCTGGTGGCCGAGAGCCGCCCAGGGGATCATATTCTGATCATGAGCAACGGCGGGTTCGGCGGCATTCACGACAAGCTGATCGCCCGCCTCAAGGAGCAGCAGAGCACATCATGAACAAGGCCATCACTCTGGCGCTGACCGGCGCCTCCGGCGCTCCCTATGCCCTGCGCCTGCTGGAATGCCTGGTGCAGGCGGACTATCGGGTCTTCCTGCTCGCCTCCTCGGCGGCCAGGGTTGTGCTCAAGACCGAGCAGCAGCAGGATTGGCCGGGCTCCCCCAGGGAGCTGTCGGCGTACCTCTGTCGCCATTATGGTGCCAAAGAGGGTCAGATCGTCGCCTGCGGCAAGGAGGAGTGGTTCTCGCCGGTGGCTTCCGGCTCGGCGGCCCCCAAACAGATGGTGGTCTGCCCCTGCTCCATGGGCACCGTCTCGGCCATTGCCAACGGCACCTCGGACAACCTGCTGGAGCGGGCGGCGGACGTGGTGATCAAGGAGCGGGGCCAGCTGATTCTGGTTCCCCGGGAGAGCCCCTTCTCGGCGATCCATCTGGAGAACATGCTCAAGCTTGCCCGTCTTGGTGTGACCATCATGCCGGCGGCGCCAGGGTTCTACCATGAACCCAAAAGCATCGAGGATCTGGTGGACTTCATGGTCGCCCGCATCCTCGACCACCTGGGTGTTGAGCATGAGTTGACCAGTCGCTGGGGTTATGCAAACCACTGATACGGCGGGGAGCGGACAAAAAAGCGGCGCCGGGCTGTAAAGCCCGGCGCCGCTTTGTCAACATCTGCGCGAGTCAGCTGGCCTGGATGGGGGCCGTCACGTACTTGAACAGGAAATCCGTCACCTCTTCCCGGCTCGGACGCTGCGGCTGATTGATCATCTGCATCATCACATAGCCAAAACCGGTCAGGGAGCGGGCCAGATCCTGCGCCGACAGCACGCTCTGGATCTCGCCGTTGTCGATGGCCCGTTGCAGGTGGGGGGCAATGCGCTCCAGCGCCTTGTCCAGCAGCCGGGTGTAGCGAGGCCACACTTCTTCCCGCACCGAGGAGCTCCACTCCAGCCAGATGCTGGCGTGATCGGGCTTGTCATAGGCGGCGTCAACGAACAGCTTCACGTGGCGGTGAATGCTCTCCCTGGCGGAGCCCTGACCGTTGTAGGCCTGTTCGAGGATCTGCTGTACGAAGGCTTCGATTTCTGTCAGCACTTCGTCGACCAGATCTTCACGAGTATTGAAATAGTTAAAAACGGTCGCAACCGAGACCTTTGCCTGTTCGGCTATTTCGGCATGCCCGGCACGGCCGATGCCGCGACGGGAAAATACCTCGACGGCACACTCCATCAATTGATCACGGCGAGCCTCCGGCGAAAGCCGGGTTCGACGTCTTATTTCTGCGCGTGGTTCCATAGTTTTTTCATCTAATAGTTATTGATTATGGTGTTTATAGTATTGTCACCGATAATGCCCGAAGGCTTGCTAACTCTATCAATTAAAATAAGCCGATAAAAGCATCACGTATGCCTGACGCCCACTGGTTGGAGTGGTAGAATCCTCGGTTTTGACGTTAATGAACGGCCAATAACCCTTTGGTCATTATTGGAGTATGTGATGAAACACATTGTCGAGGTGATGATCCCCGAGGCCGAGGTTGCAGCCCGGATCGCCACGCTGGGTGAAGAGATTACCGCCCGTTACCAGGGCTCCGAGGAAGTGGTCATGATCGGCCTGTTGCGCGGCTCCTGCGTCTTCCTGGCGGATCTCTGCCGTCAGTGCCAGTTGCCCATCACCCTGGACTTTATGACTGCCTCCAGCTACGGCTCCGGCATGCACAGCACCCGTGACGTGCGCATCCTCAAGGATCTGGATGACGATATCAAAGGCAAGGACGTGGTGATCGTGGAGGACATCATCGACACCGGTTACACCCTCAACAAGGTGCGCGAGATCCTCTCCCTGCGCGAGCCGAAATCCCTGGCCATCTGCACCCTGCTGGACAAACCGTCCCGCCGCGAGGTTCAGGTGCCGGTGGACTGGCTTGGCTTCTCCATCCCGGACGAGTTCGTGGTGGGCTGTGGCATTGACTACGCCCAGAAGTACCGTAACCTGCCTTTCATCGGCAAGGTGGTACCGCAAGAGTAAGCCGGGTCCGAAGTAGCAAGGCAGGCTGGCCGGCCCGCCATCGACTGTCTTCAGGCGGCGTCACAGCCGCCTTTTCTGTCTCGAGATGGGCTCATCCATCACAGGGGTTGCAATGAACGCATTGGAAATCAGCGGTCTGAAGAAGACCTATCAGGGGGGCGTCGAAGCCCTCAAGGGCATCGATCTCACCGTCAAACAGGGGGATTTCTTCGCCCTGCTCGGTCCCAACGGGGCGGGCAAATCCACCACCATCGGCGTGATCAGCTCACTGGTCAACAAGAGTGCCGGCAAGGTGAAGGTATTCGGTCATGACATCGATACCGATCTGGAGCTGGCCAAGTCCCAGCTCGGCCTGGTGCCCCAGGAGTTCAACTTCAGCCAGTTCGAGAAGGTGAGCCAGATAGTGACTCACCAGGCCGGTTTCTATGGAGTGCCGCGGGCCGAGGCCAAGGTGCGCGCCGAGAAGTACCTGCGCCAGCTCGATCTGTGGGACAAGCGCGACATGGCGGCCCGCACTCTCTCCGGTGGCATGAAGCGCCGGTTGATGATTGCCCGCGCCCTGATGCATGAGCCCAAGCTGCTGATCCTGGATGAGCCGACCGCCGGGGTGGACATCGAGATCCGCCGTTCCATGTGGAGTTTCCTCAAGGATCTCAACGAGCAGGGGGTGACCATCATCCTGACCACCCACTACCTGGAAGAGGCCGAGATGCTGTGCCGCAACATCGGCATCATCGACAAGGGCCGTCTCATCGAGAACACCAGCATGAAGAGCCTGCTCGGCAAGCTGGGTCGCGAGACCTTCCTGCTGGATCTGGTGCCGGGCTCCAGCGTTCCGGCCCTGCCCGAGTTCAACGGCCGGATGCAGGATGAGAACACCCTGGAAGTGGAGCTGGAGAAGAGCCAGTCCCTCAACAGCCTGTTCGAGCAGCTCTCCGCCCAGGGTGTGAAGGTGCTCAGCATGCGCAACAAGGCGAACCGGCTGGAAGAGCTGTTCGTCAATCTGGTAGAGGAGGGTCGCAAAGCATGAACCCCATGACCTATTACATCGCCTTCAAGAGCATTCTGGCCAAGGAAGTGAGCCGCTTCACCCGGATCTGGATCCAGACCCTGGTGCCGCCCGCCATCACCATGAGCCTCTACTTCGTCATCTTCGGCAACCTCATCGGCTCGCGCATCGGTGACATGGGTGGCTTCAGCTACATGGAGTTCATCGTGCCCGGCCTCATCATGATGTCGGTCATCACCAACTCCTACTCCAACGTCGCCTCCTCCTTCTACAGCGCCAAGTTCCAGCGCAACGTGGAGGAGCTGCTGGTGGCGCCGGTGCCCAACTACATCATCATCGCGGGGTATGTGGGCGGTGGCGTGGCGCGCGGCCTCTGTGTCGGCCTCATCGTCACCCTGGTGTCGCTGTTCTTCGTGCCGCTGCAGATCCATCACCTGTTCAGCGTCTGCGTGACCGTGCTGCTCACCTCCATCCTCTTCTCCCTGGGGGGGCTCATCAACGCGGTGTTCGCGAAGTCGTTCGATGACATCAGCATCATCCCGACCTTCATCCTGACTCCCCTGACCTATCTGGGGGGCGTCTTCTACTCCATCACCCTGCTGCCGCCGTTCTGGCAGGGGGTATCCCAGGTGAACCCCATCATCTACATGGTGAACGCGTTCCGCTACGGCTTCCTCGGGATCTCAGACGTGCCCCTCGGCACTGCCTATCTCATCATCATCGGCTTCATCCTGGTACTCTACGGGATGGCCTGGTGGCTCATCTCCCGCGGCACAGGGTTGCGGCACTGAGTGGTAGATATATGAATAAGGCGCCGAAAGGCGCCTTATTCAAGATAAATTAGTTCCTGATTACCCATGATCAGCAGTCACCACGAACTATACTGATCTTACGTACAGTTATCGAGGTGCGAGATCATGGCCAAAAGCAAAGTCCAATTCCAGAAAGGCTACAGCCTGTTTGAGTTTCTCAAGGACTATGGCACTGAAGCTCAGTGCGAAAACGCGCTGTTCACTTGGCGTTTTCCTCACGGCTTTGTCTGCCCTGAATGTGCCAACAAGACCTGTTGCCGCCTGAAAAAGCGGCCACGTGTGTGGCAATGCAATCACTGCCGTCATCAGATGTCCTTGACTGGAAACACGATTTTCGCAAACACCAAGCTCCCGCTGACCAAGTGGTTTCTGGCAATGCACCTGTTGTCACAAACCAAAACCGGTTTGTCAGCGATGGAGCTAAAGCGCCAGTTGGGCGTCAAATATGACACCGCGTGGATGCTCAAGCACAAGCTGCTGCAAGTCATGAAAGAGTCCGATGACAAGCAGCCCATCAGCGGCATCATTCAGCTCGATGATGTTTACTGGGGTGGCGAGCGCCGTGGTGGCAAACGAGGTCGGGGCGCGACAGGCAAGACGCCGTTTGTGGCGGCAGTGGCCCTGAACAAGGAAGGGCATCCAATCAAGATGCGGATGACGGTGGTCGATGGTTTCAAAACCAAGTCCATTGCTGATTGGGCAAAACGGCATGTTGCCAGTGGTAGCGCGGTGATATCAGATGGATTGGCCTGTTTCAAAGCGGTCAAGGAGGCCAATTGTGAACATCTGGGTGTTGTCACCGGGGGCAACCTGGACTTGCTGGATCATCCGGCATTCAACTGGGTAAACACGATGATAGGGAATGTGAAGAACTCGCTGCGGGGCAGTTGCCATACGCTCGGAGCGAAGCATTTACCGAGGCACCTTGCAGAGTATTGCTTCCGGTTTAATCATCGTTTTGACCTCAAGAGCATGTTGGTTGAATTGGGGCATGCCGTCGTGGCAAGCCCGCCGATGCCATATCGACTCTTGAAGCTGGCTGAGGGTCATGGGTAATCAGGAATTAGTTTGATACTACGAGGGGAGTAATGACTGATATTTTATATGAGTCTTCCGAGCTGTTGGGATTATCAGATTCTGAGCTTTTAGAGCGATTAGATAGAAGCTGGGGAATCGCCTCTGATGGCTTCAAGGTTTGGGGGGAGTTCTCCCGTACTGCAAATGGCACATGGGGATACCTTAAAAATCCTAGATCAATAAAAAATAACCAACTGCTATCATATCCATTGAGTGGTGCTAATGGCACTTGTGAGTTTTGGATACATCCACAAGATGCAAGCAAATTCGAAGGTACGTCAATTTTTATTAAGTGTAGATTAGAATTTGCCCCTATTGCTGAGCGTAAAAAACATAAGATTCCATTTGAAATGAAAGTTGTGCGCGGCAGCTGTCGTGAACTTACAAAATTGCCAGAAGTAGTAACTAATGATATTTTTACCAACCAAAGCAACGAATCGTTCATTACTAAGTCACTGTATAATTTTTATCATAAACAAACCTCAATAAAAATTGAAAAAGAGTTTGAGGCTAAGCGTAATGAATATGAACATATACTTAGTTTAAAAATTCAAGAAACGCAGGAAATCGAAAGTAAAATAGATTCGGCTGCTCAATTGATTGGCTCGCTAGTCAATAAACAACAAAAGTTGCAAGAGTCAAACTCATTGCTTGATTCTGATATCACTTCAAAGAAAAAACAATTAAAACTTATAATAGACAATTTTAGAAAGGTCGAGGTAGAGATGAATGCTAAAATAGCACGATTGAGAAGTTATATTTCAGACAAAGCTAGCTTTTTAAAAACGTTTGAGTTTTTGGATGAGGATGATTTAGAGGGTTTTTTGTTAGAGCCCAAATCTCAATCAGATAAAATAGATGGAGTGTCATTTATAAATGATCTAGCGGGTGATTATGAAAAAGCAGTGTCTTACATACAGGCTCATTTAGTTGAAAATGATATACTTTATCCACGTCATATCATCGAAAACTATATAACTCTTCTTCGCACAAAAGATTTAATTATTCTGGCGGGTGACTCGGGTTCTGGCAAGACTAATTTAATTAAGTCATTCGCTAAAGCAGTTGGGGGTAAATCAATAGTTGTTCCCGTCAAACCTAACTGGACTAGTTCTGAAGATTTACTAGGTTATTACAATCCACTGGAGAAAAAATATCTATCGACGCCATTTTTAGAAGCTCTTCTCGAAGCGCATAAAAATCCAGAAACGCCATATTTCATCTGCCTTGATGAAATGAATCTTGCTAGGGTTGAGTATTATTTTGCTGACTTTCTATCCCTGCTAGAATCTCGTGATGAAACACCAGAAATTCCGCTCTATGCGGCGGATGAATCAGCGCATGTACTTTCAGAGTTAAAGGCAGTCGTAGATATTATTCAAGCAGGGAAAGAAAAATATAATCAAGATGGAGTGATTAATTTTATTGAATTACTAAAGGATGAGAACCTTAACAACTATCTCAGGCAAGCCTTTGGTTTCAGTGATAAAGATTCTTTAATAAAATATCATAGTGAAATCCGCAGAATGTTATCGGCAGTTATGTCAATGCCTTCTAGCATCACAATGCCAGCCAACGTGCACATCATAGGTGCTATTAATATTGACGAAACAACACATTATCTATCTCCAAAAATTTTGGATAGAGCTCATATAATGCGCTTCGAGTCGCCATTGTTATCAGATTGGGATGAAATTCTACGCGAAGTTGAAACTTATAATTTTACCGATGTATCAAAGCCATTATTGTTTGAAGTCGAAGCGTTGGGGATTAGGCAGGACTATCCAAGATTCGATCGTGAAAATGCATTCTGCAAATTATTCATTGATCTAAATAAAGAGTTCCTCCATAAGTTAGGTGTCGAATTTGGGATGCGAACTATCCGTCAGGGGCTTAACTATTTATACTTATTTGAAGATGTTAATGATGACGATATGCAAGCGATAAATAATTTTTTACTTCATAAGGTATTACCAAAGTTAACTTTCGATGGCAATAAGATGGTTGATCAACAAACCAAACTACAGTTAATTGATAAAGTTTTTTCTGAGAGAATAAAACAAATCATTCCCACGCACGAAAACATCCCGAAAATATTTTCTGCAGTATCTGCAATTGAAAATGTAGTGAGTAATGCCAAGACTCATGATGGAATTGTTAATTTCTGGAATTAATTATGAAGGCTGATTTTGAAATTAAATACATCGAAATTCAATGGTATGATAAAGATACGATTACAAAAATAACGGAGTCCTTAGTAAGCTTATCATTAGAATACAGCGCAGAGATTCAAACGTTCGAATGTGAAACCACGATATACCCTAAAGTAAAAGGCATTCAGCGCGGCCAATTAGCAATTCATTTTTTTGATGAGCGTAATGGAATTGCACCATATATTAGAATGCCGGATGGAAGGGTAAAAAATCTCAATAAAATAAAAGATATTGATACTGGTAAAGTTTGGTGGATTGTACAGGAGTTATGGGATATAAAAGACAAATATTGGCGGCACACCGGTGTTAATACTGCAGGGACATTAATATATGTGCTCAACGATATAGATGTTCATATACATATCGGCGCAATGGATTTTACCAGGAGGCAATTAGAGGATTATCTTCGTTCATTCAAAGATGACTTATGGGAACTAATATTGGATGAGTTGAGTTCAATTCATGCCAATATACAGAAAGATGGAATTAGCATAAATGAACATGTAATTGAAAACATAAGTAATATGATCATTCATGCTGAGAAAATACTCAAAACTCCTAAGATTGAACTTCGAGAAATACAAGCATTAAAACCGCGTAAAATGGTTAAACCAGTTAGCCGTACTTTCATGGAGCTTACGAATAAGGCTAACCATAAAGTGTTGACTAGTCGAGCAACTAACCCAAGTTATAATGTGGCTGAAAATAGATATATACTTTTTGCGCTTGAACGTTGTTATAGAATAATTAAACAAGTCGTGACTTTATCAGGTAATAAATCACAGCGATATGCAGATAAGGTCAATAAGCTTAAAGATCAACATGATTCTTTCAGTGATACGGTAACTGTAGACAGGAATCTACTTGTTAAAGATTTTGAGATAATGCGTGAAAAGTGTCATTTACAGTATTGGCAACAACAATTAACAAAGTCATTGGTGGCAGAAGGTGTTCTATTTGATAGTGGCAATACGATAAGTAACACACTTTTCTTCCGTACTAAGAGGTTCTCTAAGGATAGAGAAACCAATGTTAACGATGGTTTTTTTATTGATGTTTTTGAATTAGAAAACAGCAATTTAGTTCAGCGAAAATACGACAGTGAATACGCTATATTATCCTTTAGGAATAGCCATGCCGAGTTATTGGCATGCTTAACTCTAAATTCTACTTATAAAATCACAGGGAGTGGCGCGGTAAATAAATATGGTAAGGTATTGGTGTATACCATTAACTCACTTGTTGATATTGAGCTTATTGATAGTGGCGCACTCCACAGCATACGAGAAAAATACGACAATGAAATAGCCATGGCTAAACAATTAAAACAGTATGGGTGGAAAAGAAAACTTAATGCAAGGGAATTGAATGAACAAGAAAAAGAAAAGAAATCGCTATTAAACCGTATTGATTTTTATACTACCAATCAATCTTTGTCTGAGTACGTATACAGAAAAATCGAACCAAAACTTCGGAAAATTTATAAAGTAATTCAAGAATTTAAAGCGTTAGGTGTTACACCCTCATCACATTTCCCTAGCTCGATGACATTTGTGCAAAATCCTCATTATCAGGGTGTCCATCATTATTATAAGAGCTTAAAAGATCTGACAAACCTTGCTGATGAAAACTTGTTAGTCAACCTTGAGGAAATCGACTCTATTGGGCTTGTAAATATGCCGCTACTGTATGAAAGATGGTGTCTGCTACAAATTATTAAAGTACTCAAAGAATCATTCAGATTTGTACCTGAAGATAATTGGAAGTATCAATTAATTGACGCAATAAAAACGAAAAAAAATGACATAGCAATTCATTTTTCAAATGCAGACTCTAAGCGATTTATAAAATTGACTTATGAAAAAACTTTAAGCAATGGAAAACGTCCCGACTTTGTACTTGATTTGAACTGGTATGCTCTAAATGATGAACAAAACCAAGTGTGCCATACCAAGCGTTTCATAATGGATGCGAAATTTTATGACGAGGAGACCTTTAACCGTTTTGGCGGTCTAATGAACGTAATTAGCCTGCTTCGAGATGTAAAAGATTATAGCGAACAGCATTCTAATCCTGTATTTTTAATTCATCCATGTAAGAAGGCTTTACCAGAGGTCGTCACGGCGCAAAGTTGGGGTAAATATAGCTATTTGGGAGAGATAAATATAGGTAAAGAGGAAAAGCCAAATCATGACTACGGTGGAATATTATTAAACCCAATTGACAAGGAATTATATAATGACGAGCTTCAGCGACTATTAGGGCTGCTCCTCCAATATAAGCTAGAGGATGCCGATGTAAAATTATCAGAATCGGAAAATGATTTGACGATTTCCCAACCATTTTGTATACGATGCGGTTCTGCTAATGTGAAACCAGTAGTGAAGACTTCATACTATATTAATAAACAAGGTCAGCGGGTACTTCGAACTTCCCGCTCCGTGTGGATGCAATGTATGGAGTGCGAACAGTTTATTAGTTATAATCACTGCCGTAATACAGATACCCGTTTAATAAAAAACGGTTTGTATTGGACATATCATTCAGCAAGAGCGATCGAACCATTTAATATAAAATGCCCACATTGTGGTGATTGGGGGGGATGGTAGGTGAATACTATTTCTAAATATGAAAAATAAGGCGCCTTTGGGCGCCTTATTTATATTAAATCAGACTACATGCCACGACGCGGTTATCGATCAGGCGAGCCTTGCCGAGATAGGCCGCCATCAGGATCACCAGACGTTTGCTCTGCCCGGTGGCCGATTCGAGGGTATCCGCATCGACGATGTCGATGGCATCGGTCTTGAAACCGGCGTGGTCGAGGCGCTGGCTGGCCTGGGCAACCAGGGAGGGGAGGTGACTGTTCCCCGCTTCAATCTGCTCGGCAATCCAGTGCATGGTGCGCGCGAGCTCGGGGGCAATGGCCCGTTCGGCAGCGGTCAGATAGCCGTTGCGCGAAGAGAGGGCCAGCCCGTCTTCGGCCCGCACGGTCGGCACGCCCACGATCTCGATGGGCATGGCCATGTCGGCCACCATCTTGCGAATGAGCGCGAGCTGCTGGTAATCCTTCTCGCCAAAGCAGGCCACGTTCGGTTGTACCAGATTGAACAGCTTGGTGACCACGGTACTGACCCCGCGAAAATGCCCCGGACGCAGCGCCCCTTCCAGCAGGCTGGAGATGCCGGGCACCTCGACGAAGGTCTGGCTGGCGAGCCCCTGGGGATACATGATCTCCGGCGTCGGGGTGAAGACCAGGTCCACACCGGCGGCCTCCAGGGCGGCGCAATCCTGCTCCAGGGTGCGGGGGTAGTTGGCGAGATCCTCGGCCTTGTCGAACTGCAAGGGGTTCACAAAGATGCTGACCACCACCTTGTCGCCATGGCGGCGGGCCTCCTCGACCAGGGTGAGATGACCCTGATGCAGATTGCCCATGGTGGGCACGAATGCGATGGCGCGGCCTTCGCGATGCCATTGACCGATCTGCTCGCGCAGCGCGGCGGGATTGTTCACAACCAACATCGTCAGTTCACCTTCAGATGAATCAATAAAAGAGGGGGTCGTCAGGGGGGAGTGAGAGACGGGGGCACAGGCCCCCGCGCTCATGACGACAGAAAGTCAGTTGAAGCAGTGCTCGGGGCCGGGGAAGGTCCCCTCGCTCACCTGCTGCACGTAGAGACGAATGGCGGCACGCATGTCACCGGTCTCGGCCAGGAAGTTCTTGGTGAACTTGGGCACATAACCGGAGGTGATGCCGAAGGCATCGTGCATCACCAGGATCTGGCCGTCGGTGGCAGGGCCGGCACCGATGCCGATCACCGGAATGCGCAGCGCCTTGGTGATGCGCTCTGCCAGAGAGACGGGCACGCACTCGAGTACCAGCAACTGGATGCCAGCCGCTTGCAGCTCCAGCGCCTGGCGGTAGATCTCCTGGGCGTGGAACTCGTCGCGCCCCTGCACCTTGAAGCCGCCAAACACGTGGACGGATTGCGGGGTCAGGCC
This sequence comes from Aeromonas sp. Prich7-2, assembly GCF_017939255.1. Taxonomy (NCBI): domain Bacteria; kingdom Pseudomonadati; phylum Pseudomonadota; class Gammaproteobacteria; order Aeromonadales; family Aeromonadaceae; genus Aeromonas; species Aeromonas sp. Prich7-2. The sequence continues at coordinate 21,111 of NZ_JAGKRI010000024.1, read as the reverse complement.
GAGATGGCCGCACACCGGCACCCCGTTACGGGTGAGGTGGCGGATGGAGTCACACAGCCAGTCCCCCCCTTCCATCTTCACCATGCGGGCACCGGCCGCCATCAGGCGCGCCGCGTTCTGGTAGGTCTGCTCCGGGGTGGCGTAGCTCATGAACGGCATGTCGGTCACCACCAGGGCATTGGTGGTGCCGCGCACCACGCAGCGGGTGTGATAGACCATCTCGTCCATGCTGACCGCCAGGGTGTCGTCTCCGCCCTGCAATACCATGCCGAGGGAGTCGCCGATGAGCAGCACCTGGGCGCCCTCGTCGTCGAACAGCTTGGCGAAGGTGGCGTCATAGGCGGTGATGGCGGTGATTTTCTGTCCGTCCTGCTTCATCTTCTGCAGGTGGGTAGTGGTGATCTTGCTCATTACGTTGTTCCTACTCTTCTCTACTCGCCTGCTGCACCGGCCAGGATCGCGAGTCCATTGCGCGGGCAGCGGGCAACCAGTTCGGTGAGCGGGGTGCCGCAGGGCAGCACCAGGGAGGGGGCTATCTCGGCAAGGGGCAGCAGGACGAACTCCCGCTCCTTCATGCCATAGTGAGGCACCGTCAGGCGCTCATGCCGGATGACCTCGTCGCCGTACAGCAGCAGATCGAGATCCAGGGTCCGGGGGCCCCAGCGCTCATCCTTGCGCACTCGCCCCTGTGCCTGCTCGATGCGCTGCAGCTCGTCCAGCAGCGCCAGGGGGCTGAGGCGGGTGGCAAGGCGCGCCACGGCATTGACGTAGTCCGGCTGATCCGCAGGGCCCATGGGGCGGCTGCCGTAAAGGCGGGAGGTCTGCAGCAGCTCGGACTCGGGCAGGATCGCCAGCGCGGCGATGGCGCGACGAGCCTGGCCGAGGGGGTCGGCCAGGTTGGAGCCGATGGCGACGAAGACCTCGATCATCGGCGGATCCTTACTCTGCCGACTTCGGCTTGCGGCGACGGGGGCGACGGCGGTTGCGGCCATTGCCGCTGCGCTTCTCGCCATCACCGCTGCGGGAGTCGGCGCGCTCGCCGCTCGCCGGGCGGCGGGTCGCCTCCCGTTGCAGTTGCGGGCGCACGTCCGGGTTGGAGGCCACATAGCGCTCCCACCAGCTCGCCAGCTCGCCGAGGCCGCGCTCGACCCGGTTGCGCAGCAACAGGAAGTCGAAGGCCGCACGGAATTTCGGGTGCTCCATGGCGCGCTCGGGGTGCTTGCCCTGGCGGCGGGTCAGGCGCTGCTGCAGGGCCCAGATGTCGCGCACGTCCGTGGTGAAGCGGCGCGGCACGGCGATGATCCGCACCTGGTTGTCCAGCACCTCGTTGATGGCCAGCATGAAGGCATCGTACCAGGGCAGACCGCTCTCGTTTTCCAGCACCCGGCCGCGGGCCTCGACGGCGCCCCACAGCAGGGTGGCGTAGAGGAAGGCGGGGGTGACGCGCTTCTCTTCACGGACCCGGGTATCGGTGTCCATCAGCGCCTGCTCGATGAACTGCTCGTAGGGCGAGTTGCCGTGGGGCGTTAACAGGGCGGCTACCTGGGGGAACAGCGGCTGGAACAGCCCGTATTCCCGCAGCAGCTTGTAGGTGGCCAGCCCGTCCCCCGCCAGGAACAGCTTGAGGGTCTCCTCGAACAGGCGGGCGGCCGGGATGTCCTGCAGCAGCGGGGCGAGCTCCCGGATGGGGGCGGCGGTGCGCGGGCTGATGGTCATGTCGAGCTTGGCGGCGAAGCGCACGGCGCGCAGCATGCGCACCGGATCTTCCCGGTAGCGGGTCTCGGGGTCGCCAATCAGCTCCAGTCTGCGCGCGGCCAGGTCTTCCAGCCCACCCTCGAAATCGTGCAGGGTGAAATCCTTGGCGCTGTAGTAGAGGGCGTTGACGGTAAAGTCGCGACGCTCGGCATCCTCTTCGATGGTGCCGTAGACGTTGTCCCGCAGCAGCATGCCTTCATCGGACTGGGCCGACACATGCTTGCTGGTATTGACCTGATGGTGGTGACCCCGGAAGGTGGCCACTTCGATCACGTCACGACCAAAGACGATGTGGGCCAGGCGGAAACGGCGGCCGATGAGGCGGCAGTTGCTGAACAGCGCCTTGATCTGCTCCGGCGTCGCGTCGGTGGCGATGTCGAAATCCTTGGGGGTCTTCCCGAGCAGCAGGTCACGGACGCCGCCGCCGACCAGGTAGGCCTCATAGCCCCCCTTGTTCAGGCGATAGAGCACCTTGAGGGCATTCTCGCTGATCTCTTTGCGCGAAATCGGGTGCTGGTCACGGCTCAAGGTACGGCGCTGTCCGGCGACACGGGCCGGAATGGGGGACTCCACCGACTGCTCGCCGTCTTCCTTGCCGAGCACTTTGCGGCAAAAGTTTGCGATCTGGGAAAAAATGGTACACCTCGTTATGACTTCAAATTGACGGGAGGCCAAAAAAATAGCGGCCTATCATAGCTCAGCCCCAACCAAATGAGAAACGGTGTGGCCTGCTTCCCCTTGATTGGTCCTTTTGGGGCAAGAAATGCAGCCGGGGCTAGCTTTGCCCTTGCGTGATCTTCTGCTGGCGGGGTACCCGGGCCAGCTGCCAGTGGGCGATGCCCCAGCTGATGATCTCGTCGATCCGACTCGCCATCAGCTCGGGCGGCGGGCACTGACCGAGAAAGTGCAGCGCCTGCCACAGGGCCGGTCGTACCTCGTCCTGCGACAGCGCCGGCGCATGGTTCTGCTTGGAGAGCTTGTTGCCATCCGCTTGCACCGCCAGCGGCAAGTGCACCCAGGCGGGCACCTCTGCCCCCAGGGTCTGGTAGAGGGCAATCTGGCGCACAGTGGGCTCCAGCAGATCGGCGCCGCGGACGATCTCGGTGATGCCGCTGTCCATGTCATCCACCACCACCGCCAGGTTGTAGGCGTAGAGCCCGTCCCGGCGGCGCACGATGAAGTCCTCCTCCGCCAGCGCCGCGGGGACGGTGATCTCTCCCTGAAGCGCATCCTCGAACCGATAGACCGGGTGGTGCTGGCGCAAACGGGCGGCACACCCCTCGGCGGTCAGCCCCAGGGTGCGGCAATGACCGTTGTAGAACCCCCCTGCGGCCATGATTTCGCGTCGGGTACAGCGGCACCAGTAGAGATCCCCGGCCCGATAGAGCTGATCGATGATCTCGTCATAGCGGCCATGGCGCGCGCTCTGGAACATCACCTCCCCATCCCAGCCAAGACCGTGTGCCTCCAGGGTGGTGAGGATAAGGTCAGCCGCTCCCGGCATCTCCCGCGGGGGGTCGATGTCTTCGATGCGCACCAGCCAGCGTCCCTGCTGCGCCCTGGCCTGCAAGAAGCTGCCAAGGGCGGCGACCAGGGAGCCGAAGTGGAGCGGACCGGACGGTGAGGGGGCGAAGCGGCCCACATAGGGGCGTCGGGAGGGGGGGGATGTCATGACCATGGCAATTCGGGTAGGCGATGCATTGAGGCTGCATTCTGGGACGGCCCGACCAAAAGCTCAATAAAAAAGGGAGCCTGGGCTCCCTTTTCGTTCCTGTGGATGGGCGGCATCAGCCAGCCATCTGTTTTTCCTTGATCTCGGCCAGCGTCTTGCAGTCCACGCAGAGGTCTGCGGTCGGACGGGCTTCCAGACGGCGGATGCCGATCTCGATGCCGCAATGCTCGCAGTAACCGAAGTCATCTTCTTCGAGCAGCAGCAAGGTTTTCTCGATCTTCTTGATCAGCTTGCGTTCACGGTCGCGGGTGCGCAGTTCGAGAGCAAACTCTTCTTCTTGCGCGGCGCGATCCACGGGATCCGGGAAGTTGGCAGCCTCATCCTTCATGTGGTCGACGGTGCGGTCAACTTCCTGCATCAGTTGGTTGCGCCAGGCTCCCAGGATCTTGCGAAAATGTACCTTCTGTTGGTCATTCATGTACTCCTCACCGGCTTTCATCTGGTAAGGCTCTACACCCGCAATGGCCAGGGGGCCCAGAGATTTCCTGTTTTCGCCTGTTGGCATGCCCTGTCTCCTAATTCAGCACGCTACCCGTGCCATCCATAAATTGAGGGCGACATCTATAGCAGAAGGGTCAACGGGAGGCAAACAAGCCTTATCAATAATGTTACCCACTTCTGCATTTATTCTCTGCCCTCGGGTAGCATATGGTCAGATTCAAATGGGATAAAATCCTGAGCCACCATGCCCTGCACCCCAACATGGGGGCGATAGCATAAAATTTCAACCCCTGCCGCCATCGCCTGTTCAACAAGCTGACTATAGTGCGGATCGATATGGGCTGCAGGGCGCATTCTCGTGATGCCGGAGTGCAATACCATGAACAGCAGCACGGCCCGGTGCCCTGCCGCCTTCATGGCCATCAATTCACGCAAGTGCTTGGCGCCGCGGGTGGTGACCGCATCGGGGAAGTACCCCATGCCGGGTTGCTCCCGCTCGTCGAGCAGGGTGACGGATTTCACCTCGATGTAACAATCCGGCCTGTGGTCATCTTCCAGCAGCAGGTCGATGCGGCTGTTCTCTTCCCCGTATTTCACTTCGGTGCGCAGCCTGGCATAGCCTGCCAGGGGGGCGAGAGCGCCCTGTTCGATGAGCTCCCGGGCGATCTGGTTGGCACGGGCCGTGTTGACGCAGATGAAGTGACCCGCCGGGCTCTCGGCGATTTCCCAACTGTTTGGCAGCTTGCGCTTGGGGTTGTCGGATGTGGAGTACCAGACCCGGGTGCCCGGCAGGGCGCAGCCGGTCATGGCACCGGTATTGGCGCAGTGGATGGTGATCACCTCGCCGTTGTCGAGCGCGACATCCGTCAGGAAGCGCTTGTAGCGGGAGATCAGCTGCCCGGACTGCAGGGGGGGATCGAAGATCATGGGGTGAGCTCCTCGCGGTGCGGGTTTTTGACGCGGGCCCGCAGGGGCCAGCAGGCGAGCGGTTCGTAGTGGACGCCGTCCGGCGTGCTGACGGATTGATAGAGGCAGAAGCGATCGGCCCTGAGCAGAAAATCCGGCGCAGGCAGCTCGTCGGGGGCCTCGCCCGCCTTGCGCGACAGGGTGACGTGGGGGCGATAGCCCTGCTCGCCGTTGCCCAGCCCGAGTTTTTCACCGTGGCGGCGCAGCGCCTTCGCGAGCACGGTCAGCTCGTTCGGCCACTCACCGGGCCCCACCCAGGCGGCTTTGGCGCGCTGAAACCAGCCGGTCTGATCCAGATGGACGGTGAAAGGGGGGCAGTGCTGTCGCTCGGCGGCCGCGATCAGGCGAGCCTGGGTCGTTTCGTCGGTCTCCCCGAGAAAGGCCAGGGTCAGGTGCAGGTTGCTCTCGGGTACCGGCTGGCCGGGCCAGGGGCGCTGGTCTCGCCAGGTCGCAAGCTCGGGGGCAAGCTCTGGCAGGGGCAGGGCAAAGAAGAGTTTGGGCATGCGGCGTGTTGGTCCTCGTGATGGGCATCGGATAAGGGCCATTCTATGGCAGCCGCTCCCGGGATGTCTTGCCGTGTTGCACCTGACGCTTCCTGCCCCTGCCCGGCAGGGGCGCTTACGATGGCCGGGAGGCTGTGGCAGAATGGACCCCTTTTCAGAAGTGTCACAGAAGGTGCCCATCGCTTTGTCTTCCCTCCCCATCGTCCCGGTGTTGCCTGAACTCTTTGCAGCCCTCGACAACCATGCCAGCGTGATCCTGCAGGCGCCCCCCGGCGCGGGCAAATCGACCCTGCTGCCCCTGGAGCTGGTGCGCCAGCACCGGCTGCCCGGGCGCATCATCATGCTGGAGCCCAGGCGCCTTGCGGCGCGCAACATCGCGAGCTTCCTCGCGCATCAGCTGGGGGAGAAGGTGGGCGAGCGCATCGGCCTGCGAGTGCGCGGGGAGAGCCGCACCAGCAGCCAGACCCGGCTCGAGATCGTGACCGAAGGGGTGCTGACCCGGATGCTGCAGCAGGATCCTGAGCTCACCGGTGTGTCGCTCGTCATCTTTGACGAGTTCCACGAGCGCAGCCTGCACGCCGATACCGCGCTGGCCTTCGCCATCGAAAGCCAGCAGGGGTTGCGCGATGATCTCAAGCTCTTGGTGATGTCCGCCACCCTGGATGGCATGGCCCTGGAGCGCCTGCTGCCAGGTGCCCCCGTGGTGCGCTCCGAGGGGCGCGGCTTTCCCATCGAGTACCACTATCGCCCCGCCAATCGCCAGCAGTGGTTGGAGCCCCAGGTCGGCGCCGTGGTGCTGGAGGCGCTCGCCAGTCAGGCTGGCAGTGCCCTGGTGTTTCTGCCGGGACAGGGGGAGATAGAGCGGCTGGCACAGTGGCTGGAAGGGCGGTTGCCAGGGGATGTGACCCTGGCTCCCCTTTATGGCCGTCTTGACCTCGCGGCCCAGCAAGCGGCCATCGAGCCTGCGCCTGCGGGTCGTCGCAAGCTGGTGCTCACCACCAACGTGGCGGAGACCTCCCTCACCATCGAGGGGATCTCCGTGGTCATCGACAGCGGGCTGGAGCGGCGTGCCACCTTCGATATCAAGAGCGGCGTTACCCGGCTGGAGACTCGGCCCATCGCCAAAGCCTCCGCCACCCAGCGGGCGGGGCGGGCAGGGCGGCTTGGCCCCGGCGTCTGCTACCGGCTCTGGAGCAGCGAGGTGCAGGAGCGCCTCGCCGAGCAGAGTCCCCCCGACATCCTGACGCAAGAGCTCACCGGCCTGCTGATGGACGCCGCCCAGTGGGGGGCCCGGGTGGAGGCGCTGCCCCTGCTGGACATGCCGCCCCCTGCCGCCGTGGCCAGCGCCCGGCGGTTGCTGGTGGCCCTGGGCGCCATGGCCCCGGAGGGTGAGCAACAACTTACCCCAGCAGGCCGTGCCATGGCGGCCTTCGGCACCCATCCCCGCCTCGCCCGCATGTTGCTGCGGGCCCGGGAGCTGGAATCCGAGGGTCTGACAGGGATTGTCGCCGATGCGGCTTTCCTGGTGGCGCTGCTGGAAGAAGATCTGCGAGGATCGGAGCGCCTGTCCGTGCTGTTCCACCGCCGTCAGGGCGCCCTGCGCCAGGGGGCGGCCCGCTGGTTCGAGCGGCTCGGTGTGCGGGCAAGCAGCCCGCAGGGTCAATGGCTGGGGTTGCTGTGCGCCCTCGCCTGGCCCGATCGCATCGGCAAGCTGCGCAGTGGCAGCCGCTATCAGCTCAGTGGCGGGGTGAGCTGCGATCTGGTAGAAGGACATCCCTGCCAGGGGCAGGGGGCCATCGTGGCCGTCGAAATGGGTCAGAACGAGCGCGGCAGCCGCATCTTCATCGCCGAGCCGGTGGCGCTGGATGAGCTGGTGCGCCAGCTGCCCGAGCTGGTCGGCGAGCGCCAGTGGTTCGACTGGGACGATCGGGAGGAACGGGTGCGTGCGGAGCGCCAGCAGGTGCTCGGCGAGCTGGTGCTCGGCCAGCGGCCGCTGACGGATCTCTCCGATGAACAGAGGGGGCGCTGCCTGCTGCAAGGCATCCGGCGCAAGGGGCTGCACGTGCTGCCCTGGGACGAGAGTAGCGAGGGACTGCTGGCCCGCTTGCGCTGCGCCCGCGACTGGCTGCCCGACGAAGCCTGGCCCGCCATGGATGAGGAGAGCCTGCTGGCCGACCTCGAGCAGTGGCTGCTGCCGGCGGTGAGCGGCATGACCCGGCTGGAGCAGTTGAAGCGGCTCGACATGAGCGACATCCTGCGCCAGTCTCTGCCCTGGCCCCTGCCAAGGCGGCTGGACGAGGCGCTGCCGAGCCACTTCACCGCACCGACCGGCAGTCGGGTGCGGATCCGCTACCAGCCGGGTCAGGCGCCGGCGATCCCGGTGCGCATCCAGGAGATGTTCGGGCTGGGCGCCACCCCATGCGTGGCCGATGGCCGTGTGCCCCTGGTGGTGGAGCTGCTCTCCCCGGCCCAGCGCCCCTTGCAGATCACCGCGGATCTCGCCGCCTTCTGGGCGGGATCCTATGAGCAGGTGAAAAAAGAGATGAAGGGGCGCTACCCCCGTCACTACTGGCCGGACAACCCGCTGGAGGCGATGCCGACCCGGGTGACCAAGAAGAAGATGGGATTGCAGGAGTAGCCGACGGGGCAGTGATCGGTCGGTACGACCAGAACAAGATGGCGGTGGCACAGTCCCCTCCACAACAGGCATCGCAGGCCGCTCGCATCAGCGGGATGGCGAGGAGAACGACAAGAGGATTTATGGCAACCCAACGACGCAAGCGCACGCCCAAGAAGGCGGCGCCCAAACGCACTATCTGGCGCACCCTGTTCTGGCTGGGCTTCAAGCTCTCTCTGGTGGTGGCGGCCTTCATGGTGGTGTTTGGCATCTATCTCGACACCAAGGTGCGCGAGCGCTTCGACGGGGAGAAGTGGCAGTTGCCGGTGATGGTCTACAGCCGCCCGCTGGAGCTCTATCCCAGCCAGCGGCTCTCCCAGACCCAGATGCTGCGCGAGCTCAACATGCTGAGCTACAAGCAGGTGCGTCAGCCCCATACCCCGGGTGAGTACGCGGTGAGCGGCAACCGCATCGAGCTGGTGCGCCGGCCGTTCGAGTTCCACGACGGTGCCGACGGCGCCCGTGGCCTGCGTCTTACCTTCAACGGGGCGCGCCTCGAGGGGATCCAGTCCCTGGAGAACCAGCGTCAGCTCGGCTATGCCCAGATGGACCCGGTGCTGCTCGATCGCCTCAACACCGAGGATCGGGAAGACCGCCTGCTGGTACGCCTCTCCGAGGTGCCGGACAGCCTGCTGGTGACGCTGCTCACCACGGAAGACAGGGACTTCTACCAGCACGGCGGCGTTTCGCCGGTGGCCATCATGCGCGCCATGGCAGCCAACCTGCTGGCGGGGCGCACCGTGCAGGGGGGCAGTACGCTCACCCAGCAGCTCGCCAAGAACTTCTTCCTGACCCGTGAGCGCAGCCTGTGGCGCAAACTGCAGGAAGCCTACATGGCGGTGCTCATCGACTACCGCTACAGCAAGGACGAGATCCTGGAGGCCTACCTCAACGAGGTCTATCTGGGGCAGAACTTCTCCCAGGGGGTCTACGGCTTCGGGCTCGCCTCCTACTTCTACTTCGGTATTCCGGTCAACGAGCTGGACATCGATCAGGTGGCCCTGCTGGTGGGCATGGTGAAGGGCCCCTCCTATTACGATCCCTGGCGCTTCCCCGACCGGGCCAAGGCGCGCCGGGATCTGGTGCTGAAACTGCTGGCGGATCACGGCAGCCTGACCCAGGCCGAGTATGACCTGGCCAGCAAGCAGCCCCTTGGCATCATCGCCCGCGGCCAGATGAGCTATGGCCGTACCCCGGCCTTCATGGGGCTGCTCAAGCGGGAGATCCAGAACCGCTTCGGCCCGGATCTGCTCAAGCAGTCCGGCCTCAAGATCTTCACCAGTCTGGATCCCATCGCCCAGCACGCCGCCGAGCAGGCGGTGGAGTCGGGTCTGGCCACCATCGAGAAGCAGCGTGGCAAGAAGAAGCTGGAGGCGGCCATGGTGGTCTCCGACTGGCACAAGGGCGAGGTGGTCGCCATGGTGGGGGGACGGGATCCCCGCTACGCCGGCTTCAACCGGGCGCTGGATGCCCGCCGTCAGATTGGCTCCCTGGTCAAACCGGCGGTCTACCTGACCGGCCTCTCCAACGGCCTGACCCTGGGCACGCCGCTTAAAGATCAGCCGATCCGGATTCGCGGCCAGGATGGCCAGATCTGGACGCCGCAGAATTACGACCGCAAGTTCCGCCAGAGCGTGCCCCTGATGGAGGCGCTCGCCAGCTCCCTCAACGTGCCGACCGTCAACCTCGGGATGCAGATAGGCCTGGACAAGGTGGTGGATACCCTGCACAAGCTGGGGGTGCAGCAGGAGATCCAGCCCTATCCGTCCCTGGTGCTGGGGGCGGTGGCGCTCTCGCCCATGGAGGTGAACCAGATGTACCTGCCCATTGCCAACCAGGGGTTGACCCAGCCCCTGTCGGCCATCCGGGCCGTGGTGAATGGCGAGGGGCGCCAGCTCTACCAGCATGACGAAGCGGCCAAGCGAGTGACGGATCCCCAGGCAAGCTGGCTGACCCTGTTCGCCATGACCAAGACGGTGAGCCAGGGGACGGCCCGGGCGCTCGGTGCCAAGTTCCCCGGGGCCACCATGGCCGCCAAGACCGGTACCACCAACGAGCTGCGTGACTCCTGGTTTGCCGGGATGGACAACAACGAGCTGGTGAGCGTCTGGGTCGGCCGTGACGACAACACCCCGGCCGGGTTGACCGGTGCCAGTGGCGCCTTGCAGCTGTTCAGCGGCTACATGAGCCAGCGAGGGGTCAACAGCCTGGGGCTGAAGATGCCCGAAGGGGTGAGCTGGGCCAACTTCTCCCGCTCGAGCGGTGCCCGGGTGGCCAGCGATTGTCCCGGCAGTCTCCAGGTGCCGGCCAAGCTGGCCGGTCTGGCCGAGCCCATGAGCTGTGCCAGCCCGGTTTCGGACCCGGCGAATGCCCTGGACAACTGGTTCAACGGTTTCTTCAACTGACGAAGACGGGCAGCGCAGGCTGCCCGTTTTGCAAGGATTGCCATGACCCATCCCCTGTTTGAGGCCATCCATCACGTGGCCATCATCGCCAGCGACTATCCGCGCTCGCGCCACTTCTATCACCAGGTGCTGGGGTTGCCCATCATTGCCGAGACCCTGCGGGCCGAGCGTCAGTCGTGGAAGCTGGATCTGGCGCTGCCGGACGGCAGCCAGCTGGAGCTGTTCAGCTTCCCGGCGCCGCCGCCGCGCCCCTCCCGGCCGGAGGCGTGCGGGTTGCGCCACCTGGCGTTTCGGGTGGCGGATCTCGACCGGGTCATCGCCCACCTGGAGCAGCACGGGGTGGAAGTGGAGCCGGTGCGGGTGGACGAGCTGACCGGCAAGCGCTTTACCTTCTTCGCCGACCCCGACGGCCTGCCGCTGGAGCTGTACGAGGCAGCGCGTTAGGCTGCCTGCTGCAATCTGGGTGATCGGTTTGACCATGAAAAGGCCGCCCTGGGAACAGGGCGGCTTTTTTCATGGGGTTGGAGAGGGGATCATGCTGTGGTCAGCAGGGCGACCGCCACCGCCATCACCATCATGCCGAGCCAGCCGACGGGTCTGAGGCGCTCGCCGAACAGCAGCAGGCCCCCGAGGGCGGTGCCCAGGATGCCGATGGCGCCCCAGGTGGCATAGGCCACGGCCAGATCGATCTTGCCGGTACTGACCGCCTCGCTGAGCAGCGTGAAGGCACAGAGCACCAGCAGAATGCCGAGGACGCCCCACCCCTTGTCGCGAAAACCGATGGAGCGGTTGATCGCCATGTTGGCGCCGATATCCAGCAGGGCGGCGCCCAGTACGATGATCAACGGGTGCATGGGGCTTCCCTCCTCTGGCGGGTGGGGGCTGGTACATCATGGGTCTCGCCCAGGGTCACCATGACAATCCCCACTATGGCCAGCGCCAGTCCGATCCACTCCTGGATGCTCAGCTCGTAGCCGAGGAACAGGACGGAGACGGCGGTGATGAGGGCGATCCCCAGCCCTTCCCACAGCGCAAACGCGATACCAATGGAGATTGTCCTGGCGGCCTTGGCGAGCAGCAGGTAGGAGAGGGTGATGAGGAGCCACATCGGCAGATAGTGGATCCAGCCGCTCTCGCTCTTTGGGATCAGGGCCATGGAGGAGGTGCCGGCGACCTCGGTCAGGATGGCCCCCGTCAGGAAGAGGCGGGCCAAAAGCAGGGGACGGGATGACATGCAGTTTCCTTCTGTTGCTGCGACGAAGAGAGGATAACGGCACCCGAAACGGGCAAGGTTATCGCTGAGCGTCGAGAAAGCTGTCGCTGCCTGTTTGCCTTGGGGGCGGACCAGGGGATAAGGTGGTGATGGAATAATCTGCCGCCAGTTTGAAGTCATGAAGCTAAATCAGATACAACTCTTTGTAGAAACAGCAGACAGTGGTTCGATAGCCAATTCCGCCAGACGACTTGGCAAGAGTCGCAGCGCCGTGAGCTCGGCGATAGCAACCCTGGAGGTGGAGCTTGGCGTCGAACTTTTCGAACGAGGGGCGAATCAGAGCCGGCTGACCGAAATCGGCGAGCAAGTGCTGGACGACTGTCGGCGGCTGTTGCAGGCCGCCAACAGCCTGAAGCTCAAGTGCGAGCACCATGCCTCCGGTGCCGAGGTGGCGCTGCGGGTAGCCCGGGACGACGCCATTCCCGAGGTGGTATGGCGCGAGATGCTGGGGGCGCTGCGTCGCCAGTTTCCGGGCACCAGCATCTCCCTGGTGCTGGCCTCACCGCCGGAGCTGCCGGCCCTGGTGGAAGAGGGGTTCGTGGATGCCGCCTTCGGCCTCATCACCGAGGAACAGGAGCGCAGCGGTCTTTGCATCGACGTGCTCAACCCGATCCGCACCCTGATGGTGGTCGCGCCAAGCCACCCGCTGGCTGGGCTGAAGCGGGTGTTGCAGCAGGATCTGACCGATCACACCCAGGTCACTCTCTCTTATGTGGACGCGTTTTCGGTCAAGAGCCTGCTGCCCATCGGAGGGCAGCATATCGGGTTGTCGAGTTTCGAGCTGATGCGGGATGCGGTGCTGGATGGTTTGGGTTGGGCGGTGCTGCCTTCACCCCTCATCCAGAGCCAGCTGCGCCTGGGAGAGCTGCTGACCCTGAAGCACAAGTTCAGCCTGCAGTGGCGCGATTACGGAGTCTATCTGTCGGAGAACGCCCATCACGGAAAGGTGCTGGCTTGGCTGAAGAAGGCCATAGAAGCCTATCTCGAACCCTTCGAGTAGCCGCCAACCGGGGCGGGCCCCCCGGTTGGCAGTGAGAGGGGATCAGCGCAGGCCGTGACGGGGGACGCGCTGGCGGGAGCGAAATGGCAGCAGCAGGAGGCCGAGCAGCAGATCCCCCGCCAGGGAGGCCAGCAGACCCGCCGCCACGCCGCAGAAAATGGCGGCCTGTTTGAGGGGGACCACATAGCCGTAGTTGTGCAGGGTATCCTGCCAGAGGGCGGGATCGGCGCGCAGCAACAGGTGGGAGAGCTGCTGGTACCAGGGGCTCTCCCGCACGGCGATCTCCCCCTGAAGGTGCTGCTGCTGGTTCACCAGTTGCTGGAGGCTGGTGGCATCCTGGGTGAAGACGGGATCCTGGCTGGCACCGTAATGGGCGACCAGCGCCTGCAGATCGCCATTGAAGTGCTGGTCCGCCGTGCGCTGGAAGGGGGCCAGCGCCAGACCTGCCTGCTGCAGCCGGGCATCCAGCCGCTGGAAGTAGAGATCGACCAGCCCGGGGATCTGTATACCTGCCAGCAAACCGAGGGCAAACAACATCATGCGAAGGTAGCTGCGCATCATCATCATCCTGAACGAAGGGAGCGCCCATACTAGCCGCAACCGGTGGGTGAGCCAAGGAGGGGGCGCGCTTGCCCACCTGGTCGGCGGTGCCAAAATAAGATCCGATGGAATACCTTTGTTACACGAATTCTTACACTTTTGTGATGCAAGTCATCTTGCGGCTGGCCTAGAATGAGCGTTTTTCGAAGGACACGTCGGCATGAGCAAGTTCATTCCTTTCTATCTGGCCGGGGGCCTCATCGCCTTCAGTTGGGGCGCCCTGCCTGAGCACGGCCCCTGGGATGGGTGGGATCTCGCCCTCTTCCAGCTGGTCAATGGCTGGATTGGCCACTCCCCCCGTTGGGCCGATCTGGTGGCCATCACCAACAACCGCTTGTTCGATCTGGCCGCGCTGGCCTGCATGGGCGGGATCCTCGCCAGTTGCTTCTTCCGTGCCGACGGGCAGGAGCGCCGTCGTCTGGTGGCCATGGGGGTCGTGATGCTGTTGGGGGCTCTGGTGATCAATCAGCTCGGGCATCTGTTGCCGGTCAGCCGTCCCAGCCCCACCTTGATGGTGGACGGGGCACTGCGCCTGACCGAGATCAGTGCGATTCCCACCAAGGACTCCGCCGGTGACAGCTTCCCCGGTGATCACGCCCTCTTCCTGATGATCTTCGCCGGTTTTGCCCTGCGCTATCTGCCGCGCTGGGCCGGGGTAGTTGCGGTGGTGATGGTGCCCCTGTTTTCGGCGCCCCGCATCCTGGCTGGTGCGCACTGGATGACGGACGTCTATGTGGGCGCTCTTTGCCTCTCCCTGATCTGCCTGCCGCTGCTGTTGCTCACTCCCGTGTCGGATCGCCTGATCGACCGCCTGGCTCCCCGGCTGCCACGCTGGATTGCCTGACGGAGAATGAAAAAAGAAGGCGGGTCACCCCGCCTTCTTTCGTTTACGCCTCACCGGTGCTGTGGTCGTCGCGAAATGACCAGGACTACGCCCGATGAGCCCGGGCTGTCGCCCTCCCAACCAGTATGGATAGCCCCATTCGGGTTCTGCCAGCCAAAATAGTCGCGGCCAAACGTTTGCACCCGTCGTCTCATGATCCTGGCCAGGATTTTTTCCCTCCGCTGCCTTAGAATCGCCGCCCGTTGTTGGAGGTCTCCCCATGCTTGTCACTTTTCTGCGTCTCTTGTTTATCGGTTGTGCCCTGGTCTTTCTCTTTATGCTGGTCCGTGCCTGGTGGCACAAACGGCGTCATGGCCAGCTCGAAGCTACCCCTTTCTGGCCGGTGGCGGCCATCGGTTTTGTGGCCAATTTTCTCGATACTCTGGGGGTGGGGAGTTTTGCGGTGAAGACCGCCTGCTACAAGCAGTTCAGGCTGATCGATGATCGGCTGCTGCCCGGTACCCTCAACGGCCAGTGCGTGCTGCCGACCGTGACCCAGGCTCTCATCTTCATCGGCGTGGTCAACGTGGATCCCGTCACCCTCATCAGCATGATGGCGGCTGCGGCGGCCGGTGCGGCCTGGGGCGCCCGTTACGTGGCCTCCTTTGATCGCCAGACCATCCGGCTGGTAATGGCGGTCTCCCTGCTGGTGGTTGCCGGTCTCATCTTTGCCGGTCTGCTCGGGCTCTTCCCCCTCGGTGGCGAGGCCATGGGGCTGAGCGGTTACAAGCTGGGGATCGCCCTTGCCGGCAACTTCCTGTTCGGAGCCCTGATGAACGTCGGTATCGGCCTGTTCGCCCCCTGCATGACCCTGGTCTATCTGCTCGGCATGAACCCGCTGGTGGCCTTCCCCATCATGATGGGATCCACCGCCGTGCTCAGCGTCTTCTCGGCGGGGACCTTCATTCGCAAGGGGGCTTTCGATGCGCGGGCCGTGCTGGCGGTGGCCATCTTCGGCCCCATCGGCGTGGTGCTGGCGGCCATGCTGGTCAAATCCATGGAGATGGAGATGCTCAAATGGCTGGTGGCCTTCATCGTCATCTATACCTCCTGGACCATGTACGCCTCCTGGCGGGCGGCGCGGCGACAGCCAGCGCCCGCGCTGGCAGAGGCGACGAGCTAGCTGGCGTCGGCGAGGCCCGCCTGCACGGGCACCCCGCGTTGGTATGTCATCCCGCTCGCCCGGTCCTGGCGCGTCTTCTGATGCCTCTGGCAGCCCCCTCCGAGTGGGCAGTCTGCTGGCTGGAGGCGACCAGTGCGGCTTCCGCCCTGGCACCGAGAAACACATAGAGCCCCAGCGCCAGCAGCAACCCCACGGCGCACCCCATCACCCCCACCGCAGGCCAGAGCAGTTCGCTCTGGCCGAGGGATCCCTTGAACAGCAGCAGCAACCCCTCGATGGAGACCGCGATCAGGATGGCGGCGATAAAGCGGGTAATGGTGCGCCGGATGGCGCTGTGGCGGAAGATGTCCTTATGCAGCAGCACCTCCTCTTCGAGGATGGTCTTGCCGAGATCGAACACCGCCAGCGCGAGCGTGAGGAAGATGATGGCGCTGAAGGCGCCGAGCCGGTTCTGCTGGGTGCCGCACAGGAGCAGATAGAGCTGTTCCAGCCCGTGCCAGATGAGGGTGCCGACGATGAGAAACAGGGCCAGACTCAGGACGACGTAGACGGCCCTGAACCAGGGAATGGCGCGCCGCCGCTCCCTGTCCCCCATCAGCCAGGCGATCAGCTGGTGCAGGTTGACCTCCAGCTCCCGGCCATGGCCCTGCACCAGCAGGCGCAGCTGCCCCTGGGCCGCCGGAACGGGCGCCAGTATGGCTGGCCTGATCTGGGGGGCCAGGCTCTTCACCTCCTCGACGAAGGCATAGGTCTTGAGAGACGCCTCGGGGAGGGTGAGCAGCCCCAACAGCAGGGGGGCCAGCTCGGTTTCGTACTCCTGATAGCGCCGCAGCACATCGATGGGGCTCATCTCTGCCATATACACCTCGGTCCAATGGGCTCCTGAAACAGGGACCTGCAAATTGTGGGCCCGATTTATGACAGCCCGTGTACGGCGCGGCGCACCAGCAGGTGGCAAGGTTCCGGTGAGGGACTTAAGGATGCACCACTATGGTGCCTTGTCGGGACGAGCAAACAAAAAAAGGGCCCCATCGGGGCCCTCTGCACATCTTGCGGCTTGTCAGCCAGCCAGCTTGGCGAAGCTGCGCTCGGCGGCCGCCAGAGTGTGTTCGATCTCCTTGTCGCCGTGCGCCAGCGACAGGAAGCCCGCCTCGTAGGCGCTCGGTGCCAGATAGACACCCTCCTCCAGCATCAGGTGATAGAAGCGCTTGAAGCGTTCCATGTCGCAGCGGGTCACCTGCTCGTAGCGGGTGATCTCGGGCTCGTCGGTGAAGAAGAAGCCGAACATGCCGCCGACGTAGTTGATGGCAAGCGGGATGCCGTGCCTGGCGGCGGCCGCTTTCAGCCCTTCGGCGACACGGGCGGTCTTGGCGCTCAGCTGCTCATAGAGGCCCGGCTCCAGCAGCAGGTCCAGCATGGTGAGGCCGGCGGCCATGGCCACCGGGTTGCCGGAGAGGGTACCAGCCTGATAGACGGGGCCGGTCGGGGCGATGTGCTGCATCACCTTCTTCTTGCCGCCGAAGGCGCCGACCGGCATGCCGGCACCGATGATCTTGCCGAGGGTGGTGAGATCCGGGTCGATGTTGTAGTGGCCCTGGGCGCCACGCAGGGAGACGCGGAAGCCGGTCATCACCTCGTCCAGGATCAGCAGGGCGCCGAACTCGTCACAAATGGCGCGCAGCCCTTCCAGGAAGCCTGGCACCGGCGGGATGCAGTTCATGTTGCCGGCTACCGGCTCGACGATGATGCAGGCGATCTCGCTGCCGTACTGGGTGAAGGCTTCGCGCACCGAGTCCAGATCGTTAAAGATACAGGTGAGCGTGTGTTTGGCGAAATCGGCCGGTACGCCCGGGCTGTTGGGCTGACCCAGGGTCAGGGCGCCGGAGCCGGCCTTGACCAGCAGGGAGTCGGCGTGGCCGTGGTAGCAGCCTTCAAACTTGACGATCTTGTCGCGGCCGGTGTAACCGCGGGCCAGCCGGATGGCGCTCATGGTCGCCTCGGTGCCTGAGTTGACCATCCGCACCTGCTCCATGGAGGGGACGATCTGGCGCACCTTCTCGGCCATCAGCACTTCGATCTCGGTCGGGGCACCGTAGCTCAGTCCTTTCTCCACCGCCTTGATGACCGCGGCCTTGATGGCCGGGTGGTTGTGGCCGAGCAGCATGGGGCCCCAGGAACCGATGTAATCCACATAGGCCTGGCCGTCCACGTCATAGAGGTAGGCGCCATCGGCGTGATCGATGAAGCGGGGTGTGCCGCCGACCCCGTTGAAGGCGCGGACCGGTGAGTTGACGCCACCGGGAATGGTCTGGCGGGCCTGTTCAAACAGCTGATCTGATTTTGACATGGATCATCCTTAATGGGATTTTGGTCGTTACCCGGGCGCAGGCTGCCGATTGCGGCTCGGCAGGGGATGGCGGGAGGAGTATGCTTTGCGCTCTCGCCCCGGACTCTCGCCCGTGATACATGAAACGGGCCGACTATAGCAGAAAGGCCCAGAGCTGGGCAGCCGAGGCCGAGGTGTGTCTGGTCCTCGTTAGATGAGCGTGATTATCCATGGAGCAACAAGCCATTCCTTCCGCCGACGCGGCCTCGCTGCGTCGTCCTCCAGTCTTGCAGCGCCTGATACGGCGGGACAAGATGCCGCTGCTGGTGCTCCTGCTGGCGGCCCTGGTCGGCCTGCTGGCAGGCCTGGTGTGCGGACTGTTCGAGTCTTGCGTTCACTGGCTGGCCCAGCAGCGTGTCGACTTGCTGGCCGATCGCCCCTGGTGGCAGCTTGGCCTGCTCGGCTTTGGTTTCAGCGCCCTGCTGGGGTTGGTTGGCTATTTCCTCACTCATGCCTTTGCCCCCGAGGCGGGGGGATCCGGTATCCCGGAAATTGAAGGGGCCATGGACGACCTGCGCCCGGTACGCTGGTGGCGGGTGTTGCCGGTGAAGTTTTTTGGCGGGGTCTGTACCCTGAGTTCCGGCATGGTTCTGGGGCGGGAGGGGCCCTCGGTGCAGATAGGGGGCAACCTCGGCAAGATGGTGGCGGATATCTTCCGGTTGCCCAAGGAGCATGGCCATGCCCTGCTGGCTGCCGGTGCGGCGGGTGGTCTCGCCGCGGCCTTCAATGCCCCGCTGGCAGGGATACTGTTTGTCATGGAAGAGATGCGACCGCAATTTCGCTACTCCTTCCTCGCCATCAAGGCGGTCGGGATTTCGGCCGTCATGGCGACCCTGATGCTGCAGAACATGAAAGGGCAATCCCCCGTCATCATGCTGCCTCATTACGACGCTCCGGCCTTGAAGGCGCTCTGGCTGTTTCTCTTCATGGGGGGCTGCTTTGGTGTGCTGGGGTTCGTCTTCAACAAGCTGGTGCTCGCCTGTCAGGATGGTTACCTGGCATTGCATCAGAACAAGCGCCACCGCTTCGTCATCATCGGCATGGGGGTGGCTGGAACCTTTGGCATGCTGTCGCTGTTCGCCCCTTCGGTCACGGGAGGGGGAATCGAGCTCATCCCGCATCTGACGGGGGGAGACTATGCGATGGCGACGCTCTTCATCATCTTCTCGGTGCGACTGATGGGTACCCTCATCTGCTTTTGCTCGGGGGCCCCTGGTGGTGTCTTTGCGCCGACCCTGGCGCTGGGCACCCTGTTCGGGGTGATCTTTGGTCACCTGTTCCACTCTGCATTTCCCGATCTCGGCATCGAACCGGGTGCCTTTGCCATCGCCGGCATGGGGGCGCTCTTCGCCGCCACCGTGCGTGCCCCCATTACAGGCATCGTGCTGGTGACAGAGATGACAGACAACTATCAGCTGATCTTGCCCATGATGATCACCACCATAGGGGCAACCCTGGTGGCGCAGTGGTTGGGGGGGCGCCCTATCTATTCCCAGATCCTGGAGCGAACTTTACGGCTTGCTGCGCGTCAAAACCGGGGTGAAAGCAGCATCGCGACCGGTTAACTCTTTGTTTATCCGTATCAATCCGGCATGGTCGCGTATAGTGAAAAGAAACCGGCCGTGTTGATGTCGGCATATAGAAGAGGCCTTATGTCCCAAATCGTGAAGTTATTGGTGGTGCTGGCCGTGGGGGCATGTATCGGTTATGTCGTCGGGAACAGACAGGAGCTGGCTCAGAGCAGCCTGATGACGGTGCAGCAAGAGACGTTGGAGCGTCAGAGCAAGGCCATTGCACAACTGAAGACGGATCTCGGCGTCAGGGAGACCCTGCTGGCGACCCAGAAGGCCGCCTTCGAGCAACTTCAGCAGACGCTCAAGGATCAGGAAGCTCAGGTACAGGAGCAGAAACGCCAGCTGGCCTTCTTCGAGCGCATCATGCGTCCCACCGGCGAACAGGTGGGGGTATCCATCGACAATCTGACATTGCAGGAGACGAGTGTGCCGGGTCGCTACCACTATCGTCTGGCGCTCACTCAACCCGCCAAGAAGCGGGAGCTGTTTCGGGGACAGGTGCAGATCCGGCTCGAAGGCAGTCTGGCTGACAAGCCCAGGATCCTCAGTGGCCGGGATCTTGGCATGAAGGTGGGGGAGGGACGCTACGCGTTGCGATACTTCCAGCTCTTGGAGGGCAATTGGCAGCTTCCCTCAGGCTTCATCCCGGACAGGGTGAGAATCCTCATCCCGAAGGAGGGTCGGCAACCGGCCCAGGAGCTGGTGGCCGAGTGGAACGAGGTGCTCAAGCCTCTGGTCGCTCAACCAGTCCCCTTGCCGGCAGCACAGTAAGAGAGTGGTGAATACTTGAACTAAATGGTCGGGTATTGGATAATTTCGCGGTTTCCATGTTTGTGGATGTAACGGTTGTGAGGTCAGCAATGAGTGCAGTAGCAGAAGCCCCCTTGCCCATCCAGATGACGGATGCGGCAGCCAACAAGGTAAAGACCTTGATCACCGAAGAAGAGAATCCCGAACTCAAGTTGCGGGTCTACATCACTGGGGGGGGCTGCTCCGGTTTCCAGTACGGTTTCACGTTTGACGAGAAAATCAATGATGGCGATACCGTGGTCGAGAAGAGCGGCGTCACCATGGTGATCGATCCCATGAGCCTGCAATACCTGGTCGGCGGCAGCGTGGATTACACCGAAGGCCTGGAAGGTTCCCGTTTCACCGTGACCAACCCCAACGCCACGACGACCTGCGGTTGCGGTTCAAGTTTCTCCATCTGATCTATAGCAGCGTGATATGAAGGGCCCCGAGGGGCCCTTTTCATTTTTGTATGCCTGGCGTGGCTGGCATGTAGATCTTGATGTGGCGAAAACGGGTACCGATTGGTAGTGATAGAGAAGGTGTGCGGGCTCATTTAGATGAATCGTTGACGGCTTTTTAGTCTGATTGGTTGTTGATTAAACACCTGAACGTCTTTTTCAAATAAACACGTAGTTTTCGCTTGTCAGCGAGAATCATATCCCTATAATGCGCCTCCATCAGCACGGCGCAGTGCGTGTATGGTCCACCTTGCAAAGCAAGCTGGTGAGGGTTATAGTTTCAGACCCTGCTCTTTAACAATTTGAATCAAGCAATCTGTGTGGGCACTCACAGCATCGAGCATCAAAAAACAATTTTTGATTTTCAATGTCTGATGAAGTGACCAAAGCAACTTTTAGTTGCAGCAGTTAATTCAGCAATTCATTGAGCCGCTTTTCGAAGCAACCAAACTTAAATTGAAGAGTTTGATCATGGCTCAGATTGAACGCTGGCGGCAGGCCTAACACATGCAAGTCGAGCGGCAGCGGGAAAGTAGCTTGCTA
>NZ_JAGKRI010000204.1:0-864 GCF_017939255.1 Aeromonas sp. Prich7-2 | reverse complement strand
TGGCAGGAAATAACAGAGAAGTTGGAGTGGGCAATGGTGTATTTATCCAAAAACGGCAAAAAGAGTAGGCAGAGAAAATCCAAGCAAAACAACACGTTAGACGGTA
The DNA here is from genome assembly GCF_017939255.1 of Aeromonas sp. Prich7-2. NCBI lineage: Bacteria > Pseudomonadati > Pseudomonadota > Gammaproteobacteria > Aeromonadales > Aeromonadaceae > Aeromonas > Aeromonas sp. Prich7-2. The sequence continues at coordinate 758 of NZ_JAGKRI010000204.1, read as the reverse complement.
TTATTAATTCGCTTGCCGCTTAAGGTTCTGTACATGAGGGAAGTATATTCTGTTCGAACTGTGTGGCTGCATTAATCAAGTGACCTGCATTCTTATTCGAAAGAAATGCAGTCAGCTCACTCAGAGGGGCTTGGATATTGCTGTTAAGTTGACTAAGTGCTTGTACGCTGGTGAGCTCCGCTGGGGTATGATGGAGTAAAGCATCAATTGCGTGGCTCATTGCAAAAACCTTGTCTCGCGCAAACGCGAACTGATCGTTTTCTGCTATGTTCGGCTCTGCGAATTCAGGCTCGCTTTGCATTTGAAGAATGCGAGATAACGATGCTCTTATCGGGTGGTCTTTATAGGCGGATATTGACACTTAGCGTCTTCTCTATAGGCACTGGATACGTAGCGTAAGACAAATGAAACCACTTATGCTAGCAGTCAATCTGATACGACTATCAGAAAATTTTCGTTATTTGAGCCATGTCATCAAAGCGCTTGCATGCGGACGATAAAGCGGCTTGGTAGGGGCTGCTCTGTTAGAGATCTGGGAGGAGAGATCTGGGACACCCACCTTTTGGAGAAATCTGGGACACCCACCTTTCTGTATGGGGCGTAATGTCACCACATGTACAGGACCTTAAGAAAACACTTCATTTGAAATTCCTTCTAAGGTCCTGTTCTGTATCGATTTTCGCTGCTTGGTTCGACGGGCATTTTTCGCCAAGTAAACGGCAGCCCATTCCAGACGCTCTCTTATTTCCTCCAACGCC
>NZ_JAGKRI010000203.1:0-1384 GCF_017939255.1 Aeromonas sp. Prich7-2 | reverse complement strand
CATGTACAGGACCTTAAGAAAACACTTCATTTGAAATTCCTTCTAAGGTCCTGTTCTGTATCGATTTTCGCTGCTTGGTTCGACGGGCATTTTTCGCCAAGTAAACGGCAGCCCATTCCAGACGCTCTCTTATTTCCTCCAACGCCCGATGAGCCACCGCTTCCAATAACGGGAACCACCAGGTTCCGCTATTTTTCGCCGCTTTCAGTGTGGATAAACCGTCCCCCATCAGCGTCTGAGCTACCCGTCTTTTCATCACCAGCGACAACAGGCTGGCCCACACCAGCCCCTCGGCAATGGCTTTCTGACCTGTCACAAAGCCCTTGAGCCGGTTGTGCGACTTCCACTCCTTAAACAGCAGCTCCACCTGCCAACGACAGCGGTACAGGCTCATCACCCGCTCTGCTGGCCATGCCTCTCGTGGCAGATTGGTCATCCAGATACAGAACCGTTTCTCCTCGGCAAACCAGCGTCGGATCAGCCGATACTCGAACTTGCCCGATTTCACCACCATATCCAGTACCTCTGCCCGACAGTGCCGCCGTCCAGCATCCTTGAGTGACAGGCCCGCCAGTTTCGGCACTTCCCGTTCGTCACCGCGCCATGCCCGGATAATCTTCGGGTTCAGGCTCTTACTACCCCTGACCAGATAGAAACCGTCCGCCTCGTTTACCTTCGCAAAGTAGGCCATATCGATGTAACCCGCGTCCGCCAACAGCAGGCTGTTATTGAGCCGCTCGGGCTCAGGCAGGAACTGGCGCTCTGACGCCGTATCGGCAGAGACCTGCATGCAAACTGGACGCTGCTCCAATAGAGACATGAGCATATGACACTCGATTGCCGCCGGGCTAATGGTCTTGAACCTTCCCGGAAACACTTCGGCCAGGCTTTTGTGGACGGCAAAGGAAGTACCATCCTGCAACAACACCTGTTTGAATGCGCCAAGGGATGCAGTCTTCATCTGTTGGCCGATACGCAAGGCGATAGCCCGTTCAACCAGCGCCTTCATGAACAGGGCGAACGACGCTTTGCGCAACTGGTTGTGAAAGGGCTTGTAGGAAACCTGATGGGCATCAACCAGTTGCAAGGCATTGAAATGATGGTGCAATCCAGCGATACCATCGACCTGGTCGCAGCCAAGTGCCCGCAAGAGTGCAGTCACCAGCATGGCAGGCGTAATGGCTCGTTTGCGCAAGCAAAATTGGCAGTCACGGGCAATGCGGTCGAGTTCGGCAGGCGAGAGAAGTTGCTCAAGATAGTGGTTGGCATCGATAATGGTCATGGCTTCGTGCGTGGCGGTTTTGTTTGGCGATAAAATCAGATCACAATCGAAGCCATTTTTATATCTATTTCAATTGGTTGCTGCTAAAGATCCTGTACATGA
>NZ_JAGKRI010000202.1:0-680 GCF_017939255.1 Aeromonas sp. Prich7-2 | reverse complement strand
TTTAAGTCGTTTATCTCTGCCTAAACGACAGGGGTTCTGTTGCATAGCCCAGAGTAGGGCAATGTCATCCTTCATTTGTCGTATAAGTAGGCCATGAGTCATGGAGTGTGGCGGCTATAGTGCCGTTGAGGACTTGTTTCTGTGGAAAGGTTGTATAAAAGCTGTGCCTGGATATGAATAACTAAAAAAGTGCCGATTTTTGCAATTTTATTGCAGGGGAGGGGTTGCCAGAACGAATTCGCTCCCTATAATGCGCCTCCATCGACAGGGCAAGCGGCAACGCAAACAAGCCGGTCGATAGCCTCGAAAAGCCTGTAAAAATAAGGCTTGACTCGAGAAGGCGGTTGAGTAGAATGCCACTCCCGCAGCAGCCAAAAGCTGTGTTGCTCTTTAACAATTTGAATCAAGCAATCTGTGTGGGCACTCACAGCATCGAGCATCAAAAACAATTTTTGATTTTCAATGTCTGATGAAGTGACCAAAGCAACTTTTAGTTGCAGCAGTTAATTCAGCAATTCATTGAGCCGCCTTTATAGGCAACCAAACTTAAATTGAAGAGTTTGATCATGGCTCAGATTGAACGCTGGCGGCAGGCCTAACACATGCAAGTCGAGCGGCAGCGGGAAAGTAGCTTGCTACTTTTGCCGGCGAGCGGCGGACGGGTGAGTAATGCCTGGGAA
>NZ_JAGKRI010000201.1:0-388 GCF_017939255.1 Aeromonas sp. Prich7-2 | reverse complement strand
TTCATGATGGTGGTGCGGTCCGGCAAGGCGCTATCCAGGGATAACCGGGCAAACAGACGCATGGAGGCGATTTCGTACAGAGCATCTTCCATCGCGCCATCGCTCAGGTTGTACCAATGCTGCATGCAGTGAATGCGTAGCATGGTCTCCAGCGGATAGGGCCGTCGGCCATTGCCCGCCTTGGGATAAAACGGCTCGATGACAGCGGTCATATTCTGCCATGGCAGGATCTGCTCCATGCGGGAGAGGAAAATCTCTTTTCGGGTCTGACGGCGCTTAGTGCTGAATTCACTATCGGCGAAGGTGAGTTGATGGCTCATGATGTCCCTCTGGGATGCGCTCCGGATGAACATGATGATCTCATATCAGGAACTTGTTCGCACCTTCC
>NZ_JAGKRI010000200.1:0-524 GCF_017939255.1 Aeromonas sp. Prich7-2 | reverse complement strand
TGTACAACAAGGACCAAATAAAATTTGGTTTTCGCCAAGAAGTTTCCAAAGCACTTGTAACAAATGTTTGAGAACTACTTTTTAAATCAGCTTTCCAGATTGTTAAAGAGCAAACTTCGTAAAGAAGTCAAAGGCATACATTGAACAACATGTTCAACTCATGGCTTTGTCTTCTGACAAATACAGTACGATATGGTGGAGCTATGCGGGATCGAACCGCAGACCTCCTGCGTGCAAAGCAGGCGCTCTCCCAGCTGAGCTATAGCCCCGTAATCGAAGTGGTGGGTCTGAGTGGACTCGAACCACCGACCTCACCCTTATCAGGGGTGCGCTCTAACCACCTGAGCTACAGACCCACTTCGTGTACTGTCTCTAAACTTGAATCAAGGCAATCTGTGTGAACACTCAACAACTTCGTCATCTTAAGGTAAGGAGGTGATCCAACCCCAGGTTCCCCTAGGGTTACCTTGTTACGACTTCACCCCAGTCATGAATCACACCGTGGTAAACGCCCTCCCGAAGGT
>NZ_JAGKRI010000199.1:0-457 GCF_017939255.1 Aeromonas sp. Prich7-2 | reverse complement strand
GTCGAAAGAATATTGGCATCTTTTGGGAGTTCTAAGTTTCGACCCGTCACTGGTAAATTCTGGCGCATAAGAACCTCAAGGGTTGGCTGTTTTATTTTATTGTTTTCGGCATTAAGCCCAATTTCTTGAGCGTTACGATAAAGCTAAATAACTGATCCCAATAGTGCTACACCTTCGCTGTGCCATAGCCATTCCCCGGGAAAGGAGACACGGTATCCATGAAGTGTTTCACTCGGGCCAGCAGGTTTGCCATCCCTCTGCATTGATGATTGCGCGTGATGGTTTCATGTAACTTGTGCCATAGCCGTTCTACATGTACAGAACCTTAAGCGGCAAGCGAATTAATAATACCGTCTAACGTGTTGTTTTTCTTGGATTTTCTCTGCCTACTCTTTTTGCCGTTTTTGGATAAATACACCATTGCCCACTCCAACTTCTCTGTTATTTCCTGCCACGC
>NZ_JAGKRI010000023.1:0-63039 GCF_017939255.1 Aeromonas sp. Prich7-2 | reverse complement strand
GACTCAAACTTTCCGGGAGGACAGGCGTGAATGAAGTCGAGAGCTTGGTCGATACGCATAAAAAAATCCGAAACCCAACAAGGAGTTTCGGATTCTTACACAGCCTGAGGATCGGTCAATGGATCCTTAACTGATCGGCATTACGGCACTGCCGGGCTTTTTGCGCTCTGCAGGGCGCCAGGATGCCCGGGCAGGGATAAGGCTTAGGAGAAACCGGACTCCTTGCTACACTGCGGTGCCCCACAGAGGAAAAATCACATGGAATGTCGTCAGGGATGCGGTGCCTGCTGCATCGCCCCCAGCATCAGCAGTGCCATTCCCGGCATGCCGGATGGCAAGCCCGCCGGTGTGCCCTGTGTGCAGCTCGATGCGCACCTGGGGTGCAAGATCTTCGGTCAGCCGGAGCGCCCGGCGGTGTGCGGCGGCTTTCGCCCCATGGCGGACGTGTGCGGCTCCCATCGCCAGGAGGCCATCTGGCTTATCGGCGAGCTGGAGCGGCTGACCGCCTGAGCCCTTGACCCTCTCCCTCGGGGAAAGGGTGTCTGCTTGTCTCCCTTCATCTCCGCCCCTTCTCCCGCAAGGGGAGAAGGGGGTGCCGCCATTCGGAGTCATGAAAAAGGCCCCCTCGCCTGGCGAGGGGGCCTTTTTATGGTCGGCTCATGGTGAAGCCAACTTATTCCTTGACGCGCTCGATGCGACCACCCAGGCCTTGCAGCTTGTGCTCGATGTCTTCGTAGCCACGGTCGATGTGATAGATACGATCGACGATGGTGGCCCCTTCGGCCACGAAGCCGGCCAGCACCAGGCTGGCGGAGGCGCGCAGATCGGTCGCCATCACCTGGGCACCCTTGAGCTGCTGGGTGTCGCGGCAGATGGCCACATTGCCCTGCAGTTCGATGTCGGCACCCATCCGAACCAGCTCGGGCACGTGCATGAAGCGGTTCTCGAAGATGGTCTCGGTGACCATGCCGGTGCCCTGGGCGACCGCGTTCAGCACGGTGAACTGTGCCTGCATGTCGGTCGGGAACGCCGGGTAGGGGGCGGTCTTGATGGTGACAGGTTTCAGGGGGCGACCTGTCATGTCGAGGGTGATCCAGTCGTTACCCTTTTCAATCAGGGCGCCAGCTTCTTCCAGTTTGACCAGTACGGCTTCCAGCAGGCTGGGGTCGGTGTTGCGGCAGGTGATCTTGCCACCGGTCACGGCGGCGCCCACCAGGAAGGTGCCGGTCTCGATGCGATCGGGCTGCACGCTGTAGCTGCCACCGTGCAGACGTTCTACGCCGTCGATGGTCAGGGTATCGGTGCCGGCGCCCTGAATGTTAGCTCCGAGCGCGTTGAGGAAGTTGGCCAGATCGACCACCTCCGGCTCACGGGCGGCGTTTTCGATCACGGTGCGACCGTCAGCCAGGGTGGCGGCCATCATCAGGTTCTCGGTACCGGTCACGGAAACCATGTCCATCAGGATGTGGGCACCTTTCAGGCGGCCGTCGACGCGGGCTTTGATGTAGCCCTCTTCGATGACGATCTTCGCGCCCATCAGCTCCAGGCCGTGGACATGCAGGTTGACCGGGCGGGCACCGATGGCACAGCCGCCGGGCAGGGAGACGTCTGCTGCACCGAAGCGGGCTGCCAGCGGGCCCAGGGCCAGGATGGAGGCTCGCATGGTCTTCACCAGCTCGTAGGGGGCGACATGATTGTTTACCGCGCCGGTCAGCACGGTCACGTTGCCGTTGACCTTGGTGGTGGCGCCCAGCATCTCCAGCAGCTTGAGGGTGGTACCCACGTCTTTCAGGCGCGGTACGTTGGAGAGTTGAACCTCTTCGTCACACAGCAGGGTGGCAAACAGGATGGGTAGGGCGGCATTCTTGGCGCCGGAGATGGTCACTTCACCGGAGAGGGTGCAGGGGCCGGTGATCTTGAATTTGTCCATGGTTTACTTCTTTACCAAATCAGGAGGGCAGCTGGAATTTACGCTCGCGTTTCCACTCGGCGTCGGTATAGGCCTTGATGGAGAGAGCGTGGATCTCGTTGGTGGCGATCTTGTCCATCAGCGGGGCATAGATGGCCTGTTGTTTCTTGACCCGGCTCATGCCGTCAAACATGTCGCCGACGGCGATCACCTGGTAGTGACTGCCGTCCCCTTTGACATGGACTTCGGACAATGGCAAAGCCTCGAGGAGTATCGCTTCAATTTCAGAGACTTGCATTATGAGTCCTCAGTTGTGAGCGGGGTTGAATGAAAGAGGCTGGCCACCCCGTAGAGGTTGGCCAGCGTATGGAAATCGTTGGAGGCACCCACCAGTGTCGGAGTGGCACCCCGTGCCAGTGCCGCCTTGGCCCACTTGACCAGCAGGGCAAGGCCGGCGGAATCCAGGGTAGTGACGGCACCGAGTTCGAGCCGATCGTCCTGCCACCAGTCGGCGCGGCGTTGCCACAGATCGTTGACCTGCGGGGCCTGCAAGTCACCGCTCAGGATCATGACTTGATCACCAGCGGCTTGGCGTTGTGTTCACGCAGCTGGGCGATCACCGCATCGATGCCGTTCTGGCGAATGAGGCCGCCCAGCTCGTTCTGCTTGGCGGAGAGCAGGCTGATCCCTTCGGCAACCATGTCGAAGGCTTTCCACTCGCCGGTCTTGTTGTTCTTGCGCAGCTTGAACTCGAGGAAGATGTCCGGCTTGCCGGCCTCTTTCACGCTGACGTTGACGGCGGTGATGTTGCTCTCGGCGGCTTTGCCGGGCTGGACCTTGACGGTCTGCTTGTCAAAGTGTGCCAGGGCGTCGGCGTAGGAGCTCACCATGTACTCGGTGAAGACGTCCACAAAGGCGTCACGCTGGGCAGGGGTCGTCTGTTTGATCTGGTTGCCGAGCACCTTGTAGGCGGCGAAGCGGTTGTCCACGTAGGGCAGCAGCTCCTCGCGGATGATGACGCGCAGGTGATCGGGGTTGCTCTTCACCTGGGCCTGATCGGCTTTCAGGCGGGCAAAGGTCTGCTGGGCGGCCTGATCCACGAGGGCATAGGGGTCCGAAGTGTTGACATCCGCACGGGCGACGAGGGAGAACAGCATGCTGGTCATCAGACCCAGCATCAGGGCGATCTTCTTGAACATGGTTACTCCTTGGTTGCGGGTGTGTTGGCCGGGGAGGACTGGCTGTAGAGGAACTTGCCAATCAGATCTTCCAGCACGATGGCGGACTTGGTGTCTTCGATCATGTCGCCATCCTTGAGCATGCTGGTGCCCATCTCCTCATCGCTGAACCCCGGTGCCAGACCGATGTACTGCTCACCGAGCAGGCCAGAGGTCAGGATGGAGAGGGTGCTGGTCTCGGAGAACTCGCCGGCACTCTTCTGCATCTGCAGGGAAACGATGGGGACCTGGCTCTTGGGATCCAGGGTGATGTCGCTGACACGACCGACGACGACGCCGCCGACCTTGACCGGCGAGCGTACTTTCAGGCCGCCGATATTATCGAAATGGGCGCGCAGGGTATAGGTTTCTCCTTCCGGTTTGAAACTCAATCCCGCCACTTGCAGTGCCAATGCCAGAATGGCCGCGATGCCAGCCAGCATGAAGGCGCCAACCAGAAATTCTACTTTGCTGAACTTCATCTTTCCCTTATCCAAACATGACTGCGGTGAGTATAAAATCCAGACCGAGCACGGCCAGGGATGAGTGAACCACGGTACGGGTGGTCGCCTGACTGATCCCGGCCGAGGTCGGTTTGGCATCATAGCCGTTGAAGAGCGCTATCCAGGTCACCACCAGGGCGAAGATCAGGCTCTTGATGGCGCCCTGCATGATGTCGTCCTGCCAGTCGACGGAGGCCTGCATGGCGGACCAGAAACTGCCTTCGTCCACCCCCAGCCAGTCGACACCAACCAGCTTGCCGCCAAAGATGCCGATCAGGCTGAACATGAAGGCCAGCAGCGGCATGCTGATGACCCCGGCCCAGAAGCGGGGCGCCACGACCCGACGCAGCGGATCGACCGCCATCATCTCCAGGCTGGAGAGCTGCTCGGTGGCCTTCATCAGGCCGATCTCGGCGGTGAGGGCGGAGCCCGCACGACCGGCGAACAGCAGGGCGGTGACCACAGGACCCAGCTCACGGAGCAGGGAGAGGGAAACCAGAGGCCCCAGGCTCTGCTCTGCGCCGAAATCCTTCAATACGTTGTAACCCTGCAGGGAGAGCACCATGCCGATGAAGAGGCCGGACACCAGTATGATGGCGACGGATTGCACTCCCACCACATACAGTTGCTGCACCAGCAGCGGGAAGTGCTTGCGTGGCTGGGGTCGTCCTGCCAGTGCATGAAACAGCATGATGGTTGCCCGGCCGACGGCGTTGATGAAACGCACACCGCTGCGGCCCAGCTTGCTTATCTGACTTGTCAACATCACAGATCCTGTAGCAGGTCGCCTGCCGGAAAATGAAACGGAACAGGACCGTCGGGCAATCCCTTGAGGAACTGCTCGACTTCGGGATTGTGCTCCTCGCGCAGCTGCTCCGGTGTGCCGTGTGCCACTACCTTGCGGTTGGCGATGATGTAGGCGTAGTCGGCGATGCTCAGCACCTCCTTCACGTCGTGGGTGACGATGACGGAGGTGATGCCGAGGGCATCGTTGAGCTCCTTGATGAGCTTCACCAGCACCGCCATGGTGATGGGGTCCTGCCCCACGAAGGGCTCGTCATACATGATGAGATCCGGATCCAGCGCGATGGATCTCGCCAGGGCCGCGCGACGCGCCATGCCACCGGAGAGCTCGGACGGCATCAGCTTGGCCGCCCCGCGCAGACCGACAGCCTGCAGTTTCATCATGACGATGGTGCGGATCAGCTCTTCCGGCAGGCCGGAGTGCTCCCGCAGCGGGAAGGCCACGTTGTCGAATACGGTCATGCCGGTGAACAATGCGCCACTCTGGAACAGCATGCTCATCCGTTTCCGCACTTCATACAGGCGTGAACGGGAGAGCGTGGGAACGTCTTCCCCGTCAAACAGGATGTGACCGGACTCAGGCTTGAGCTGGCCCCCGATCAGGCGCAGCAAGGTGGTCTTGCCGATCCCGCTCGGACCCATGACGGCGGTGACCTTGCCACGGGGAATGGTCAGGTTGATCCTGTCGTACAGCAGCCGATCCCCGTGACTGAAGGTCAGGTCGGAGATGGTGATCAGGTCATCGTTCAAACAATTGTCCATCCGGTATAAATGAAGAGCGAATTTTATGGGCTAGTCTAGGTCTAAGCAACAGCGAGGAACAACTATTGAGCGGGTTTCCCCCCCAAGCACGCGACAGTTTTATGTAACAACCTGCGTCAATGACCGCCCATTCCGCATCCGATTCGCTTATCTCGGCAGACTTTTTTATAATCCCGCAGCAAATTTCGGCCCGGAGCTGTGCCTTTATGTCTGTAAAGCCTGAAAAAGTGTCTGAATTGTTCGATTTCCGTCGCAGCGCCCGAGCGGTGCTGGACATAGAAAAACAAGCCATTGATGGACTCTACCAGTACCTTGACGAGGCGTTCGAGCGCGCCTGCGAGATGGTGCTGCGCTGTGGCGGCAAGATAGTGGTGACCGGCATGGGCAAGTCGGGTCATATCGGCAACAAGATTGCCGCGACCCTGGCCAGCACGGGAACGCCCGCCTTCTTCCTGCACCCGGGCGAGGCCAGCCACGGGGATCTCGGCATGATCTCAGCCGGGGATCTCATCATCGCCATTTCCAACTCCGGCGAGAGCGACGAGATCCTGGCCCTGCTGCCGGTGCTCAAGCGCCGCGGCATTCCACTCATCTGCATGACAGGCAATCCTGCTTCCACCATGGCGAAAGAGGCCAACGTGCACCTGTGCATCAAGGTGGAGAAAGAGGCCTGCCCCCTCGGTCTGGCCCCGACATCCAGCACTACCGCCACCCTGGTGATGGGGGACGCGCTGGCCGTGGCCCTGCTGGAGGCCCGTGGCTTCACCGCCGATGACTTTGCGCTGTCGCACCCGGGCGGGTCCCTCGGCAAGCGGTTGCTGTTGCGAGTGGGCGATCTGATGCACAGCGGCGAGCTGTTGCCCAAGGTGGGGATAGATGCCACCATCAGCCAGGCGCTGCTGGAAGTGAGCCGCAAGGGGCTCGGCATGACGGCGGTGGTGGACGATCAAGGGCTGCTTGCCGGTCTGTTCACCGATGGTGACCTGCGCCGCATTCTGGACCTGCAGGTGGATATTCATCACACCCCCATCAGCCGCGTCATGACGGTGAACTGTGTTACCGTAGGGCCTGAGATGATGGCTGCCGAGGCCGTCAAGCTGATGGAAACCAGGAAAATCAACGGGTTGTTGGTCGTGGATGGGGAGAGACACCCGCTGGGTGCCTTCAACATGCATGACCTGCTGAAAGCCGGAGTAATTTGATGCAAGACGTACCGACCCTCTATGGTCCGGTGACGCGCAGCCAGTACGAGAAGGCGGCGCAGATCCGCCTGCTGGTGTGCGATGTGGATGGGGTGCTCTCCAACGGCTTCATCTATATGGGCAATAACGGCGAAGAGCTGAAGACTTTCTGCACCCGTGACGGTGCCGGCATGCGTGCCCTGCTCAATGCGGGCATCGAGATTGCCATCATCACGGGGCGAAACTCCCGCATCGTCAGCGATCGCATGAAGAGTCTGGGAGTCCAGCACCTGGTGCAGGGTGCAGACCAAAAGCTGCCCCACTTCGAGGCCTTGCTGACCAAGCTCGGGCTGGATGCATCGCAAGCCGCCTATATGGGAGATGACACCATCGATCTGCCGGTGATGCAGGCTTGCGGCCTGGGTATCGCCGTTGCCGACGCCCATCCGCTTGTGCTGGCGAAGGCGGACCTGGTGACGCGGCTTGGCGGTGGCGTCGGGGCCGTGCGCGAGGTGTGCGACCTGATCTTGCAGGCCCAGGGATTGGCTGACTATCAACCCGAGGCGTCGCGATGAACAAACAGACTGTGCTGTTCGGCCTGCTGTTTCTGGCTGCGCTGGCGGCCTGGCAGCTGGGGGAGATCGAGCTGGTCCCCGAGCCGACCACCAAGACGGAAAATTTTCAACCGGACTTCACCGCCAGAGAGTTGGTGACGACCCGCTTCAACGAGCAGGGCAAGCGCACCGAGCGGCTGGAATCCGAATATGCGGAGTACTACCAGGTACTCGAGCAGGCCACTTTCACCAGGCCGGTGGTCTACATGTTCGATGACAAGGGCGCGGCCGAATGGAAGCTGACGGCCGAAACCGGGGTGCTCAACACCGATGACAATGTGATCCTCCGTGACAAGGTGCATCTGGACGGTCTGCTGCCCGCCTCCTTCATCTCCACGCTGGATACCTCCTATCTGGAGCTGGATCTGGTGACGCAGGGGATGAGAAGCAACCAGCACATCAGCATTGTGGGCCAGGAGTTCCAGACCGAGGGCGTTGGCCTCAAGGGTCACCTGGAACGTAAATATTTCGAGTTACTGGATAAAGGCCATGCCACTTATTTCAATGAAAAACGTTAATCTGGCCCTCACGGCCCTGTTGCTGTGCGGTTCCCTGAATGCCAAAGAGTCCGACTTTGCCGAGAAGGTCTATGTGGATGCTGTCAAGCAGGTGGCCGAGATGCAGGACAACCGCATCACCTTCAGCGAGGATGTCATCATCACCCAGGGCACCATCAAGATTAAGGCTGACAAGGTGGTGGTGATCCGCTCCGGCGACAAGGGCGCCGAGGTCATGACCGCGTATGGCAACCCAGCCACCTTCTTCCAGGTGCTGGACAACGGCAAACCGGTTAATGCCCATGGCAACAGCATCCGCTACGAGCTTAAGAACCGGCTGGTGACCATCACCGGCAATGGCCAGCTCAAGCAGGAAGACAGCCAGGTGACCGGCGATCTCATTCGCTACGACATCGTCAAGCAGAAGATGATTGCCGAGAGCAAGGGGCCCACCCAGCGCGTCAAGACGGTGTTCCTGCCGGATCAGGTGGAGAACTTTGACAAACCCGCCGATCAGAAGAAGTAGGAAACAACAGCCATGGCAGTGTTAAAAGCAACGGGTCTGCAAAAGAGCTACAAGCGCCGCATGGTGGTCAGCGATGTGAGCCTGGAGGTGGGAACGGGCCAGATCGTGGGCCTGCTCGGCCCGAACGGTGCGGGCAAGACGACCTCCTTCTACATGATCGTGGGCCTGGTGCAGCGAGATGCCGGCCTCATCACCATCGACGAGCAGGACATCAGCCTGCAGCCCATGCATATCCGTGCCCGCAATGGCATCGGCTATCTGCCTCAGGAGGCCTCCATCTTCCGGCGCCTGTCGGTGTTCGACAACTTGATGGGGGTCATGCAGACCCGCAAGGGGTTGAGCCGCGAAGAGCGGGAGGATAAGGTCGAACAGTTGCTGGAAGAGTTCAATATCACCCATATCCGCGACAGCCTGGGCCAGAGCCTCTCGGGTGGGGAGCGGCGCCGGGTGGAAATCGCCCGGGCGCTGGCGGCAGAACCGAGATTTATTCTGCTCGATGAGCCTTTCGCAGGTGTTGATCCTATTTCAGTCATCGATATCAAAAAGATCATCCAGCATCTGAAAGAGCGCGGGTTGGGTGTGCTGATTACGGACCACAACGTCAGAGAGACGCTGGATGTGTGCGAGAAGGCCTACATCGTCAGCCACGGCAAGATGATTGCCGAGGGCGCGCCGGCCGATATCCTCGCCGATGAGCAGGTCAAGCGCGTCTATTTGGGCGATCAATTCAGTCTATAGTAAGGGGGCACCCCTCATTTTTGTTAGGTGACTGCCTCGCTGAACATAAGGATATCCCGACGTAGATGAAGCCGACATTACAGTTGCGTCTCGGTCAGTCCCTGACCATGACGCCACAATTACAACAAGCGATTCGTCTGCTCCAGCTCTCCACCCTGGAACTCCAGCAGGAAATTCAGCAAGCGCTCGACAACAACCCTTTGCTGGAGCAAGAGGAGAACGAGGCGCAGGAAACCAGTCAGGCAGAGACACAGGACGCCAGTCAACTCGACTCCAGCGATGCCATGGCCCAGGAGAGCATGCCGGATGAACTGCCGGTGGACACCACCTGGGACGAGGTCTACTCGGCCGGTACAGCTCAGAGTGCAGGCCCCATCCATGACGGGGAAGACAGCGTCTATCAGGGGGAGACCACCGAGAACCTGCAGGACTACCTGCTGTGGCAGATGCGGCTCACCCCGTTCAGTGATGTGGATGCTGCCATCGCGCTTGCCATCATCGATGCCATCGACGAATCCGGGTATCTGACTGCCACCCTCGAGGATATTCAGGCTGCAGTCAGCAGCGAGGAGGTAGAAGTCGAACTGGATGAGATCGAAGCCGTGCTCAAGCGGGTGCAGCATTTCGATCCGGTCGGCATCGCCGCCCGTTCGGTGCAAGAGTGTCTGCTGATCCAGCTCGGCCAGTATTCGCCGGACCTGCCCTGGCTCGAGGAAGCCAGAGAGGTGATCCGCGAACACATGGACCTGCTCGGCAATCGCGACTACCGCACCCTGGCTCGCAAGACCCGCCTCAAGGAGAGCGATCTCAAGGAGGTGCTGGATCTCATCCAGCAACTGGAGCCCAGACCCGGCAACGGCATCATCCAGAGTGAATCCCAGTACGTGATCCCGGATGTGTCCGTGGTCAAGAAGGGCAGCAAGTGGGTGGTTGAACTCAATCCGGATTCTGCTCCGCGCATCCGTGTCAACGAGGCCTATGCGGCCATGGCGCGCAATGCCCGCAGCAGCACGGATACCCAGTTCATCCGTTCTCATTTGCAGGAGGCCAAGTGGTTCATCAAGAGCCTGGAGAGTCGTAACGACACCCTGCTCAAGGTGGCCAGCTGCATCGTCGAGCAGCAGCAGGGCTTTTTCGAGTACGGCGAAGAGGCCATGAAACCCATGGTACTCAACGACATCGCGGAAGCGGTGGAGATGCATGAGTCGACCATTTCACGGGTCACGACCCAGAAGTACATGCATACGCCCCGCGGCATTTTTGAACTGAAGTTTTTTTTCTCCAGTCACGTCAATACGGAGGGAGGAGGAGAGTGCTCATCGACCGCTATTCGCGCCCTGATCAAGAAGCTGGTGACGGCGGAAAACCCCGCCAAGCCGCTTAGTGATAGCAAGATCGCGGATTTGCTGGCCGAACAGGGTATTATGGTGGCGAGACGCACGATCGCAAAGTACCGTGAATCCTTGTTGATCCCGCCATCCAATCAGCGCAAACGCCTGGTTTAGGCAAACAAAAGGAAGACGTTATGCAAATTAACCTGACCGGACACCATGTCGAGATTACCGAAGCTCTGCGTGATTATGTGAACAACAAATTTGCCAAACTCGAGCGTCACTTTGACCATATCAACAACGTACACGTGGTGTTGAGCGTCGAAAAACTGAACCAGATCGCCGAAGCCAAGCTGCATGTCAGCGGGGGAGAGGTGTTCGCCAATTCGCAGCATGCCGACATGTATGCGGCGATTGATACCCTGCTGGATAAACTGGATCGGCAGATCATCAAGCACAAAGATAAGTTAAATCAAAAATAACTATGCAACTTGAACACATACTGAGTCGGGACTGCACCAAGAGTGCGGTCCCTTGTACCAGCAAGAAACGCGCGCTCGAGATCATCAGTGAACTGGCCGCAGAGCGCCTCGGCGCTTCCCGCCAGGTCCTGTTTGAAAGCCTGCTGGCGCGAGAAAAGATGGGCAGTACCGGGATCGGAGCCGGTATCGCCATCCCCCACGGCCGGATTGACGACGCCTTCGCGCCGACCGCCGTGTTGATGACCTTCTCCGAGCCCATCCCTTTCGATTCTATCGACAATCAACCGGTTGACCTGCTCTTTGCATTGCTGGTGCCGGAAAGCGAGTGCAAGCAGCACCTCAAGACTCTTTCCCTGATGGCATCCAAACTGGGTGACAAGGCCGTCTGCCGCCAGCTGCGCCAGGCGACCAGCGACGAAGAACTCTATCAGATCATGACGTCGGCCTGAGGCCGGGTCTGACACAGCCACGTTGGCGTGAGGGGACAAGATGCAGTTAATAGTAGTAAGCGGTCGTTCGGGCTCCGGCAAGACGGTGGCCCTGAGGGTGCTCGAGGATCTCGGGTACTACTGCGTGGACAACCTGCCGGTCAACCTGCTGCCCCAGTTGATCGTGTCGGTGGAGAGCCAGTATGACAAGCTGGCTGTCAGCATCGACGTGCGCAACCTGCCTGCCCAGGCAGACAGGCTGGAGAACCTGCTGAGCCAGGTGCGCAACGAGGGGCGAGTCAAGTTTTCGAGCTTCTTCTTCGATGCGGACAACGCGACCCTGCTCAAACGCTACGGTGAGAGCCGCCGTCTGCACCCTCTGTCCCGCAACAAGCTTTCGCTGGACGAGGCGATCCGGGAAGAGACCCACCTGCTGGCACCGCTCTCCTCGACCGCCGACCTGCGCATCGACACCACCAACCTCAGCATTCACGATCTCAGCGAGCTCATCAAAACCCGGGTGCTTGGCAAGAAAGAGAACGAGCTGGTGCTGGTGTTCGAGTCATTCGGTTTCAAGTACGGTATTCCCAAGGATGCGGACTTCGTGTTCGACGCCCGTTTCCTGCCCAACCCGCACTGGATCCCGGAGCTCAAGCCCTTCACCGGCAAGGATGAGCCCGTTGCCAACTACCTCTCCAGCCAGCCGGATGTCATGCTGTTCATCCAGCAGATCGAGAATATGCTGGGGACCTGGTTGCCCCACCTGGAGCGCAACAATCGCAGCTATGTGACCGTCGGGATCGGCTGTACCGGCGGACAACACCGCTCGGTGTTCATCGCCGAACGGCTGGCCAGCGCATTCCGGTTGCTTGGCAAGAACGTGCAGATCCGCCATCGCACGTTGGACAAGCGTTCAAACCCCGCCTGACAGATCCACAGGATGCTCAGATGACCGTTTCCGCCTCGGTAGAAGTCAAAAACAAGTTAGGCATTCACGCGCGACCGGCCATGATGCTGTTCGAGCTGGTGCAGGGGTTCGATGCCCACGTGTTGCTGCGCAACGAAGAGGGGGTCGAGGCCGACGCGGACAGCGTGATCGGCCTGCTGATGCTGGACTCCGCCCAGGGCAAACAGGTGGAGGTGCAGGTGGAGGGCCCCGAAGAGGTAGAGGCCCTGGCCGCCGTGGTGGCGCTGTTCACCTCGGGCTTCAATGAGGAGTAATACGCCTCGGCGTGCTCAAGGTGCGCTGCGAGCCAGCGCCTTGAAAGCGGCAAAATCCCGACAAGCCAGCAGACTTCTGCTGGCTTTTTCGTTCATCAGTGCCAGAAACAGATCATAAAGTCCCATGGCTTCCTCATAGTCCGCCTTGGCGATGGCCAGCACGAAGATGAGGGTAGCGCTCTCGCCGTTACCCCAATCGATCCCCTGGGGGGCCAGCACGGTATAGACCAGGGTGCGGCGCGCCAGGAGGCCGAGGGAGTGGGGCAGAGCGATGCCGTCCCCCAGCATGGTTGAGACGATCTGCTCCCGCTCCTGCAAGGATCCCCGGAATCCGCTCTGCACCAGATCCTCCGCCTCAAGCTGGCTGCAGATGCGATCAAACAGCGCCCCCTGGCTGATGGGTTCATCAAGCACCATGAAGTGGTCGGCATCGAAATACTTGTCGAGCAGATAGGGACGGGTGCGATCGACGAGCACCAGCTTGCCGAGCTGCTCCAGCTGGTACTGGGTCGGGAAGGGGGAGACCTGCACCACGGGAGCATTCTTCTCGCTCACCTTGAGGGTGCTGATGACGAAATCCTGCTCGACTCGTACCAGTCCCTCATAGTCCCGCACCGACTCCAGCGTGGTCAGCTGCAGTTGGGGGTATTCCCGCCGGATGCGTGCTTCCAGCACCCGGAAGGTGGCGTTGCCCGCATCGCACAGCAGCAGCGCCTGGGGGCGCCGGGTGTAACCGATGTCGTAGTGGCGCTCCAGGCCGACCCCGATGTGGATCACCAGGTAGCCGATCTCGTGGTGGGTCAACCGGTAGGGGGTCTGCCTGATCCACTCAGAGATGGCCGCCAGGGTGATGTCGTAGGCGAGGGGGTAATACTGCTTGATGTGGTCCGCCAGGGGATTGTGGCTGCCAATCTGGTATTTGACCCGCAGCAGCATGGCGCCGACATGGGTCTGCAGGTCGGCTCGCAATTGCGGGTCGCCGCGCAGGTCATAGGGGTAGTGGTGGTGGATGTAACCCAGCAGGTGCGCAGTCAGCTGCTCGCTCTCGGCCGCCATGGCCGGGCTGAGCAGGGGCGTCTCTGCAGTGAGGCGAGCCTGGATCTGGATGGCGAGACAGGCGATCTCTTCCTGCCCCGGTGAAGTCAGGGTTGGCAGCTCGGCATAGATGTCGCGGGCCACCACTGCCAGGGGAGGGGTGATGTCGTCGCTGGCAAACTGGCGCAACTCGTGGCCAGACGCCTGGCGAAGCAGGGCGACGGCACAGTAGACGGTGACTTGCTGCAGGCTCTCGTCGGCCAGGCGCAGCTGATGGCGACCGAGTTGCTCGTGAATGTGGTTGCCCACTACCTCCAGCGTCTTGCTGGGGCAGAGGGTGGGCAACAGGCTCTGGAGCGGATGCTGGTGCAGCAGCTCCTGGCAGAGCAGTTGGGTGAGGCAGGCGCGGATCGCCATCTCGCTTCCCGCAATGCGCATCCCCACTCTGGGTTTGCTGTCGATGGTGAGCCCGAAGTGGGCGAGCCGCTCCCGCACCTCCGTCATGTCCCCTTGCAAAGCCGCCCGGCTGAGATACCAGGTGTCCGCCAGCTCGTCGAGTTTGATCCCCTGTTCCGCCGTCAGCAGCAAGACCTGGAGGTGCAGCACCCGCTCGCGGCTGGTGCGAGGCAGAGGGCTCTCCTGCCCCTGGGCGACCAGCAGCGCATCGAACAGTCCCTGATTGTAGATCTTGAGCTGGTAACCGCTGCCCCGCTGATGGATCAGGTGGGCGCCCCGGGTGGCAATGAGCTCGTTCAGGGTCGCCACGTCGGTACGCACCGTGCGGGTGGAAACATTGAGACGGCGGGCCAGCTCCTCCTGTGGCAGAGGCTCGGCGTGAAGCAGGGCGAGCAGTTGCTGGAGTCTGGGGTGGGGCAGCTTGGTCATGAGGGGGTGAGGACTCCTGTCGCGCATGGTGGGTCGATGTTAACAAGGGGGTCATTAACAAGCCAGGCACCGCCCAGTGATCGGACCGGTGCCTGTGGGGTTGCTATGCCAGCAGTGCCTTCACCATGGCGAGGAGGGTACGCACATCCTCCGGCCGGGTCTGGCTGCTCTCGCTGTCGATGATGGAGCTGTAGACATGGGGGATCACCTTCTCGACTCCTGCCTCCAGCGCGATCCGCACTATCTCCTCGAAGTTCTCAAGATCGATGCCGCCGGTGGGCTCCAGCCAGAAGCCGTGTCGGGCACAGGCCTCGGCCACTGCCTGATACTCGGTGCGGCAGGCGAGTCCCCCCATGGGGAAGAACTTGACCGAGCTGCCGCCCATGTCCTTGAGCAGGGCAATGGCGGTGTCGATGGGGACGATGCCGTCAGCCTGCTGTGCGCTGAGGGGGCCAGTGGAGATCTTCACCATGCCGGGGATGCCGGTGGGGGAGACAAGGCCATTGACGAGGGTGTCAGCTTGACCGAGCAGCGCCCGGCTGGCCCCGACCCCGGTGAACACCTGATTGACATGCTGAGGCTGCAACTGGCGGGCCAGCTCGGCCACCATGGCGGACTGGCGCGGATCACCTGCTCCCAGCCCGATGGAGAGGGCGTTGTCGATAAGCTTGGCGTAGGCCTGCATGTCGGCGACGGCAGAGGGAATGTCCGGGTAGTTCTTGGAGAGCACACCGACCAGGACGTGGCCCTCGGAAGCCTCATAAATGTCGACGGCATTCTCTTTGGAACCTGCCAGCACGTTGAGGCAGACCCGATCGCGGTAGTAATTGGGGGTAAGAGACATCAGTTGTTCTCCTGAGCGAGGTGGGCAATGGCGGAGTGGATCTGGTCGAGCTGGGGCAGGGTGACGCTGCGCACGTCTATCTCGATATGCCCCTCGTTGGCCTTGTAGCCGCGGCAGTAGATGGCGGGGGTACCCTGTTGCAGACGGGAGACCACTTCCACCCTGGTCATGCCGATCTGCTGGTGGTCGAAGGCGATGTCGGTGCGGGCGATGTCGCGCCCCGCGCTGTCCCACACCACCTTGGCGCTGACGCCGGGCAGCTGGTTGAGGCGCTCGATGAAGGGGGTCATCTTGGCGACCATGGCGGTGCCGCTCTCCTTCTCTTTGGCCAGGTAGCGCTCGATGGCGTGGGTCAGGCCGAGGATCCCCTCCTTGCCCACCTTCATGGCACGGCCGATGCCGTTGGCCTGCTGCTTGACCCACTCAACATACTGACGCCTGCCGAGCACCAGGCCGCTGGTGGGCCCTTCGATGGCCTTGGCGCCGCTGTAGATGACCAGATCTGCACCCTGGTTGTAGTAGAGACGCAGATCCTCTTCGGCCGCTGCATCGACGATGAGCGGGATCCCGTGGGCCTTGGCCACCTCGGCCGCCTCGGTCACCGACAGAATGCTCTTCTGCACGCAGTGGTGGGACTTGATGTAGAGGATGGCGGCGGTATTGGCATGGATGGCGGCGGCCAGCTGGGCGGGTGTGCACTCGTTGGCGTAGCCTGCCTCCACCACCCTGCCGCCCCCCAGGTTGACCATGGTGCCGACGGGGGCACCAAAGTTCACGTTGTGGCCCTTGGGCAGCACGATGTCGCTCGGCACGTCGTGGGCATGAGCATGCAACTGCTCGAGGCGATAGGGGTCGCCGCGCACTATCACGGCGGCCACCGACTGGGCGATGCCGGCGCTGGCGCAGGAGACCACCACCGCATCTTCAACGCCCAGCAGATCGGCCAGGTAGGCGCCGGTCTTGTTGACCAGATCCTTCACCTCGAAGTAGTGGCCGAGGCCGAAGTTGACCGCATCGACCACCTCCTGCTCGGGGGTGGATACGCCGAGGATGGTCATGCGCCCGGAGGCGTTGATCACCGGTTTGAGCCGGTATTTCTCATACACAGAAGGCATGGTGTGATTTCCCGTAGTGAGTCAGAACCAGTGCGCCGCCCACCAGGGCGGCGAGAGGGAGCAGTTGCCGATCACCGTTGCGGGTGCCGGCCTCGGTATCGGTAAAGAGAGTGGGGCCGCAGCTCACCTCGAACAGGGTGATGTCTGCATCGGCGCCCACCTCGAGTCGCCCCTTACCGGGCAGGCGCAGGGCATCGGCGGCCTGGTGAGTGACGCAGGCGAGTACCTGCTCCAGGGTCATGCCGATGGCGAAGAACTTCGAC
The DNA here is from genome assembly GCF_017939255.1 of Aeromonas sp. Prich7-2. Taxonomy (NCBI): domain Bacteria; kingdom Pseudomonadati; phylum Pseudomonadota; class Gammaproteobacteria; order Aeromonadales; family Aeromonadaceae; genus Aeromonas; species Aeromonas sp. Prich7-2. The sequence goes on along the minus strand of NZ_JAGKRI010000023.1, from coordinate 46,684 downwards.
ATCACGTGGGCAAGGCTGTAGACGGGCCCCTTGATGCGGTTCTTGCAGTAGATGTCTGAACTGATGGTGTGGGGCAGGATGCCCTGGGCAATGGCCAGCTCTGCCACCTCGAAGCTGAAGCTGGCACCGCCATGGCCGATGTCGAGCAAGAGTCCCCGCCGCATCGCCTCGCGCACCGCCTGGCGCAGTTCACCCGCAGGGGTCAGGATGCGGTTGGGCTTGCCGTTGAAGCAGTGGGTCAGCAGATCGCCCTCCCCCAGCAGGGCGACGATCTCGTCCAGATCCGGCGGCGTGTTGCCCACGTGCACCATCAGTGGCAGGTTGCCATTGGCCTGCTGGATCTGCTTGGCCATGCGCAGGGGTTGCAGACCGCTTTCACCCACCACGCTGCCGCTCATGCGCGCCTTGATGCCGACGATGAAGCCGGGATGGCGCCGGATGGCCGCCTGGGCGAGGGCGGGATCGATGTCTGCCGGATCCGCCAGCTCGTTCTGACGCAGCAGACCGATGCGGGAGATGTTGAGCAGGGCATGCACCCGGGTCTTGCAGGTGGCGGCGAGACGCTGGAAGTCGTCCACATCGTCGGCTCCGGTGCTGCCGGCGTCGATGACGGTGGTGACGCCGGATTCCACGCCCACCTTGTCCGGCTCATCGTGATAGATGGGGGAGGCGGGGTAGCAGTGGGTGTGGCCGTCAATCCAGCCGGCGCTCACATGGACCTGCCCACCCAGAGTGAGGGTTTGCTTCGTCTCCGAGCTTTCTGGCAGCGAACCCAGCGCCGCTATCTTGCCATGCTTGATGGCGATGTCGACGAGCTGCCCGTTTCCCAGGCGTCCCGCCCTGATGATCATGTCGTACATGCTGATATCCCTCTTGGAACCTGCTTGCGCTCTTACTGTGAGGCCGCTTCCAAGGCTCATGTGCTGTGCGCGTATTTGTAACCAAGAGTTCTCACGTCTATCCATACGCTCCGGCCCCTGCGCTGCTCTTCACCTTGCTGACGACCTTTCGCGACAGAGCGCAAACAGGTTCTTGAATGCCGCCCAAGAGACGGCCTTGGATTAAGCCAGGGCGATGGGGAAGAAGGTCCCGAACAGCATGGCCCCCAGGATGGCGCCCCCCGTGATGGGCTTTTCCCAGATGTAGAACAGCAGCGCACCCAGCAGGGAGCCTATCCCGATGGGAATGGAGGCGCCCATGGCGGAGAGGATGATGAGGGGACCGAGGAAGCGGCCGGAGCTGTTGCCAGCCCCCATCATGACGTCCGCCCCGTAGGTGGAGTTGCTTTGGTTGATGGTGAACTTGCGCGCCAGGATGATCACGTAGCCGATGGCCATCCCAATCCCCATGCCGGTGATCAGGGAAGCGGTGAAGTTTTCCACCGGATAGATGATACCGGCCCCCAGTAGCAGGGCGGGCACCCCGAGGCCGACTCCGGTCTGGATGGCGCCGCCGATGTCGAGGATCCCCACCAGGGAGCCCTCGATGATGCGGGCGAACAGGAAGCTGGCACCGAAGGCGGCGACTGCACCATAGGCCCCCGTGTCCATGCCGGCCTTGAGCATGGCAACGAAGGCCACCTCGTTGAAGGCGCCGACCCCGTAGAGGTAGAACATGTGGGTACCGGCGAAGACGCCGGAAGAGAGCAGACCGACAAAGATGGGGAAGGACCAGTCGGCATACCAGAAGTTGTTTCTCAGTTTCTCATCCATGGTGTGCTTCCTTATTTTCCGCTCATGAGGTTGTGGACGTTTTCCAGCCACAGGGGAACGCCCAGGTGGAAGGATTCAATGAGTTTCATGTCAAAGCCGCGGAAGAAGCCGCTCAGCACGAACAGCAGGACGATGGCACTCATCATCACCTTGGTGACGTGGTTCCAGCCGCTCTCTTCCACCCCCTTGCCGATCAGGATGCCAAGCACCAGGCCTGGTACCGCGTTGCCCATGATGAGCTGGGCCAGACCGCCGAAGATGGTGGCCCAGAAGCCGGACTTCTTGCCTGCCTCGATGGCGGCCAGCCAGAAGATCACCGGCATGACGGTATTGACCAGCAGGTTGGCGGCGGGCACCAGTACCTTGACCGCGGTGACCTGCAGGGCGGCTGGCACGGCGGCGGCGGTGCTGTTGAGGAAGGCGACTACGATGGCACCTATGATGCCGCAGGCGATGGCCATCTTCTTCGGGTCATGGAGGGTGGTGGCGAGATCCCGGTTCTTGATCATCAGGGCCGCTGCACCCCAGTTCGGCAGGATGCGGTGATCCACGTCCTGAGTGAAGGCGCCGGCTGCGACCGTGGAGGCCCAGGCGTTGAAGAAGAAGCCCAGACCGAATGAGAAGTGGGAGGCGGGGTCCCCTTCGCAGGAGTTGAGTTCGCCCAGGGTGCGGAACGCGCCCATCCCCTGCACGGTCGGGGCGTGGAACATCCGCGCCGCGCCAGCTCCCACCCCGACGCCTACCAGGCCACCGATGATGAGTGACTTCATCAAAATGATTAGAAACATCCAACTTGTCCTTTTGGTTGTGGGGTCAGGCCCGGGTGAAATCCACCTTGTCGACATCCAGGCTGGTGACCTTGACGGTGATCGCCAGCCGGACCCGGAACTCGTGGCGCTGGCGTGGCAGGAAGAAGAACAGGAACTTCTCCACCCGTACCGACTCCTCGGCCTCGATCACCTCGACCTCGAGGGGTTCGATGCGCAGCATCACCTTGGGGCTCTCCTTGAGCAGGCTGGGTTGCACCTGGCTGAGGGCGGCAGCGAACGCCTGCTGGCGAGTCGCCCCCTTGCCGTTGACCGTGATCCGGGTGGTGAAGTGCTCTTTCATCAGGTGCGCCCGTGTTTCTTGGCGAAGGCTTCGATCAGCTTCTGGCCCAGCTCTTCCTTGTCCATGAAGCCGAAGCCCAGTACCACGCACCCCTCGTTGATGGCGGTGACACCCTCTTCGATGGATCGCATGCCGTAGCGGCACTTGTAGCCGTACTTGGTCTGGGCCGTGATGGCGCCCGCGCCACCGCTGCCGCAGAAGGAGATGCCAAGGTCGGCCTGCTCCTTGTTCATCACATCACCGAGCTTCATGTCGGCGGCCATGCCGGGGATGACGGTCACGGTGGCGCCGGCGGCTTCTGCGCCTGCCCCCACTTTCTGTCCCTTGCCGAGACGATCTCCAATCACGAGTTTGATGGCAGTCATTTAGCTTTCTCCTTTTACTGAGCTGAGTTCGTTTTCTTTGGCCACTTCAAAATGGACGGACAAGAGGTGCGCCTCCTCGTAGGCGAGGCGGTCGAGCCAGGCGACGACCTGTTCGGCCAGGCGCAGGGAGAGGGGGGAGATCTCCTCGAACAGGCTGAGGTCGACCTCCGGCAGGGATTCCCCGCTGTAGGAGCGCCACACCATGGCCTTGACGTGGGAGGCCAGCATCTGTTGCTGCACGTCGTTGGGGCGTATGCTCTGATCCGCCAGCAGGTTGTGAATGCGGGCCAGGGTCAGGTCGGTCTTGCGCAGCAGTGCCGGGCTGTCCGGGGTCAGGGGGGCGTCATGGGTGTCGATATTCAAGGTCTGCTCTCCAGGCTGGCAGAAAGGATGGGATCACCATAAAGCGGAGGAGAGTGCGGGAGGAGGCAGGTTTTTTCCGATTCGAAGTGGAAATCCGGAGGAAAAGGCATCAAAAGAAGCCCTTTTGGCGTTCAGGAAGAGGAAAGGAGCGAACTGGCGGCAAGGGAGTGTGATCGATGGCGCGTTTTGACGGCGCCTTCGCCCGATTGCTCATTGGCGCAATGTGTGAGCTGTCTCACGCACAGGTGGGCGCCGGAGGAAAGCGGGCACAAAAAAGGGCCCTGTCGGGCCCCGCGAGGATCCGCCCCTCAGGTGGTGGGTGCCGCACTGCTGGTCGGCAGGGTCTGATTCTGGTAGCGCAGGTCCTCTTCGATGATGACATCGACGTCCAGCGGCTTGCCGTTGCGGATCACCGAGATGGTGAGCTTGGTGCCGGGGCGGCTCTCGACGATCTTGTCCATGACGGGACGCACGCCGGTGATGGCCTCTCCGTTGATCTTGAGCAGCACATCCCCACGTTTGAGACCGGCCTTGGTGGCTGGGCCATTGGGATCCAGGCTCTCCACCACCAACCCCTGCAAGTCCCCCAGGTTCAGCATGCGCGCGACGATGGGATTGATCTCGACGCTGGAGATGCCGAGGTAGCCGCGGATGACCCGGCCGTTGGCGATCAGCTCGTCCATGATGCGCTTGGCCAGCTTGTAGGGGATGGCAAAACTGATGCCATAGCTCTCCTGATTGCCGTTGAGGTGGTAGGCGGCGGTATTGATACCTACCAGATCGCCACGGCCATTGACCAGGGCGCCTCCGGAGTTGCCCTCGTTGATGGCGGCATCGGTCTGCAGCAGATCCTGTCTGCCATTGCTGTCCGGCCCCATGCTGGAGAGGCCGATACGCCCGGTGGCGCTGATGATGCCTTGGGTGATGGTCTGGCCGACGTTGTAGGGGTTGCCGATGGCGAGCACCACGTCTCCCACGTCCGGCAGACGATCCGGGTCCTGAGGGATCACCGGCAGGTTGTCCGATTCGATGTAGAGCACCGCCAGATCGGTCAGTTTGTCGGTGCCGACCAGCTCTGCACTGAATACCCGACCATCTTGCAGGGCGACGATGATCTGGTCCGCATCGGCGATGACGTGATAGTTGGTGAGCACGTGACCGCGCTGGTTCATGATGACGCCGGACCCCAGCCCCTGGGGTCTGAGTTCGGCTTTTTCACCGCGATTGCCGGCGAAGCTGCGGGTGTAGATGTTGACGACGGCAGGGCCGGCACGATGGGCCGCGTAGGAGAAGCTCAGCTCGCGGGCATTGGTGATGAGGCCCGGCAGGGGAGCGCCGCCGCGAAAATTGGGGAACACCAGCAACAAAAGCGCAGCCATGGCGAGGCCAAAGCCGACGGACTTGCCCAAGTAGCTGATCAGTGGTGGGATTTTCATGTCTTTCTCGTCCGTACAGGCTGCGGGCAGAGAATAACATTATCGATGGATAAAAATCACCCGCGGCGGTTGCCGCGGGTGTGAGGGGCTTAACGGATCACCAAATAGAGCGAGGAGTCACCGCGCTGGATGTTCAGCGCCAGGACTTCCGGCTTGTTTTTCAACACCTTGGTCAGTTCTCCCATGGAGTTGATGCGCTGGCGGTTGACCCCGATGATGATGTCGCCCTTTTGCAGGCCGGAGGCGGCTGCCGGTGAGCGGGGATCGATGTCGGAGACGGCCACGCCGGTCACGGGGTCTGTGGTGGTGCTCAGCTTGGCCCCTTCCAGTGCCGGATGCAGGGCGCTGGCCAAGATCTCGCTGTCATCCGCTTTCTTCAGGGTGACCTTGACGGTCTGCTCCTTGCCGTCACGGATGAGGCCGAGCGAGACCTGCTTGTCGGCCCCCATGGTGGCGATTTTGGCACGCAGCTCGCCGAAGGAGCGGATGGGCTTGCCATCGATGCTGATGATGATGTCGCCTGCCTTGATGCCTGCCTTGGCGGCAGCGGAGTCAGGCATGACCTGGTTGACGAAGGCACCGTCCTTCTTGTTGTAGCCGAAGGTCTTGGCGATTTCGCTGGTGAGCTCGGTGCCGGTGATCCCCAGCTGGCCACGGCGTACTTCGCCGTATTTCACGATCTGCTCGGAGAGATCGCGCACCATGTTGGACGGGATGGCAAAGCCGATGCCGATGTTGCCGCCGTTCGGGCCCAGGATGGCGGTGTTGATGCCGATCAGCTCCCCGCGCAGGTTGAGCAGGGCGCCGCCCGAGTTGCCGGAGTTGATGGCCGCATCGGTCTGGATGAAGTTCTCCAGATTTTCGATGTTGAGGCCGCTGCGACCCAGGGCGCTGACAATGCCGGAGGTGACGGTCTGGCCCAGGCCGAACGGGTTGCCGATGGCCAGCGCGTAGTCACCGACTCTCAGCTCGTCGGAGTCGGCGAACTTGATCTGCACCAGATCCTCGGCCTTGATTTGCAGCAGGGCGATATCCGACTGTTTGTCTTCCCCTATTTTCTTGGCCGCATACTCACGGCCATCCTTCAGGTTGACCTTGATCTCGTCCGCCTCGTGGACCACGTGGGCGTTGGTGATCACGTAGCCTTTCTTGGCATCGATGATGACGCCGGAACCAAGCGCCTGGAAGGGCTGCTCGCTCACCTGCTCGTCAGGCATGTTGGGGCCGAAGAAGAAGCGGAATTGCTCCGGCAGGCGTTGGCGGGTGATCTTCTTGCCAGAGACGGAGATGTTGACCACGGCAGGGGTCACCTGCTCGAGGACGGGGGCCAGGCTCGGCATCTCCTGGTTGTTCGCCATCAGGGGCAGTGCGGCCTGCGCCGGTGCTGAGGACATGGCGATACCGACACTGAGGGCTAAGACACTGAATACAGAAAGAGATTTACGCATATGAGAAACAGCTCCCAGAAAAAGTTGCAGTGCAATCGTCAAGGTCTGACCACGATAAAGCGTAATTAGTTCAACCGACGTTCAGCCCGGCTGCTTGAGCAGGCCGGACGCACCGGCGTAATCGCGGGGAGGAAGGCCCGGCTCCTCGCTGTTGGCGGCATCGCCTGTTTCTTCCACTTCGGGTTCGCGGAACAGTGGTTCCTGTACCTTGGCCAGGAACTTGCTCTGTTCCGCCATATGGCGATAAAGGGTCTGGTACTGTTCGGCCAGTTGCTCCATCAGGGCTGCGCTGTCGGCGAAGTGGGTGGTGATCTGCCCTTGGTAGCTTTCCAGCTCCTTGTGGGCTTTTTTCAGCTCCTGTTCCAGGCGTCCGGCATCCCGGCTACGGACAGAGAAGCGGCCGATCAGCACGCCGATGATCAGGGCGGCGATCGCCAGCAGGATCCCGTTAAACAGAGTCATAGAAGCTCCTTGTTACAGCTAACACGATGAATTTGAAGCGGTCGGATGGACCGCAACGCCTCGTTGGCACTATACCGTGCCCCCCGAGAGCGTGATACCATTTTGTCCCTCATTCAGGGACTTGGAGGCGGTTTACAGGATGACCCCGCAGCAAAAATATCAGCAGGATTTGCAGCGCCCCGGCTTTGTGGCCGATCCGGCCCAGGCCATGGCAGTCGCCCGCCTGGAGCGACTCTATCAGGATCTGTGCGCAAGCCCGACTCCGACCAGATCCCGTGGCCTGCTGGGTTGGCTGCAAAAGCCGAAAACCCGTGACCCCGTCCAGGGGTTATATATGTGGGGCGGTGTGGGCAGAGGCAAGACCTGGCTGATGGATACTTTTTTTGAGAGCCTGCCGGGGGAGCGCAAACTGCGCATCCACTTCCACCGTTTCATGCACCGGGTGCACTATGAGCTCAAAGGGCTGACCGGTCAGTCCGATCCGCTCAAGCTGATCGCTCGCAAGCTGGCCGATGAGACCGACGTCATCTGCTTCGACGAGTTTTTCGTCTCGGATATCACGGATGCCATGCTGCTCGGTACTCTGTTCCAGGAACTCTTTGGCCATGGCGTAGTGCTGGTGGCCACATCCAACATCCCCCCTCAGGATCTCTACCGCAACGGGTTGCAGCGTGCTCGCTTCCTGCCAGCCATCGCGCTTATCGAGCGTCACTGCGAGGTGATCAATGTCGATGGCGGTGTCGATTATCGGCTGCGAACCCTTGAACAGGCAGAGATCTATCACTTCCCGCTGGATGAGCAGGCCAGGAGCAACCTGGATCGTTATTTCAGCCAGTTGACCGGGATTGGGCAGGTGACTGGCACCGCACTGGAAGTCAACCATCGCCAACTGAGTGCACTGGGCGTGGGGGAAGGGGTGCTTTATATGGAGTTTGAACAGCTGTGCTGTACTCCACGCTCCCAGGGCGACTACATCGAACTGGCCCGTGAGTTCCACACCGTTCTGCTGGCCAATGTGCAACCCATGGGCAGCGGCACGGATGACGCGGCCCGCCGCTTCATCGCCATGGTGGACGAGTTTTATGAGCGGCACGTCAAGCTCATCATATCGGCGGCGGTCCCCATGACCGGGCTCTATGGCGAAGGCTTGCTGAATTTCGAATTCAAGCGTTGCCTTTCACGGCTTCAGGAGATGCAATCGCACGAATACCTTGCCAGAGTGCACCTTCCTTAGTCACAATACCGCGCCTGCCAGTCGGATGGGCATCTGCGGCAGGTAGGGTCGGGCGACATTTGCTAGCTTCATGGCAGTGAAATTAGCAGGTGATATTTAAGGCAACTTCACTTATAATCGCCCGGCCCACGTTACAGCTGTCGATAAGACAGCAACACTTTAAGCTTTACTTGTATTCGAAGGGGTACAGGTAGGCCATCGTTTGTTGTTTGTGGGAGAGCCCCCATAAGCAATTGGGTCTGTAACAGGTAATTGGGTTTAACTTAATGAAAACTTTCGTTGCCAAGCCAGAAACCGTAAAACGTGACTGGTACATTGTGGACGCAGAAGGTAAAACTCTGGGTCGTATCGCAACCGAGATCGCTGCTCGTCTGCGTGGTAAGCACAAAGCCGAGTACACTCCGCACGTTGACACCGGTGACTACATCATCGTTGTAAACGCTGAGAAGGTACACGTAACCGGTAAGAAATTTACCGACAAAATGTACCACGCTCACTCCGGTTTCCCGGGTGGTATCAAGTCCATCAGCTTCGACAAGCTGATTCAGCGTAAGCCGGAAATGGTAATCGAAGCTGCCGTCAAGGGCATGCTGCCGAAGGGCCCGCTGGGCCGTGCCATGTTCCGTAAGCTGAAAGTTTACGCAGGCGCAGAGCACGCTCATGCTGCTCAGCAACCTCAAGTACTGGATATCTAACGGGAACTGGCAACATGGCAGAAAATCAATACTACGGTACCGGCCGTCGCAAAAGCTCCACTGCTCGCGTATTCATCAAAGCGGGTAGCGGTAAAATCGTAATCAACCAGCGCTCCCTGGAGCAATACTTCGGCCGTCCGACTGCCCGCATGGTAGTTCGTCAGCCGCTGGAACTGGTCGAGATGACCGAGAAACTGGATCTGTACATCACCGTTAACGGTGGTGGCATCTCCGGTCAAGCTGGTGCGATCCGCCACGGTATCACTCGTGCTCTGATGCAGTACGACGAGACCCTGCGTTCCGAACTGCGTAAAGCTGGCTTTGTTACTCGTGATGCCCGTAAGGTTGAGCGTAAGAAAGTCGGTCTGCACAAAGCGCGTAAGCGTCCGCAGTACTCCAAGCGTTAATTCGCTTTTGGTACGCACTCTCAGGAGTGTCAAAAAAGCCTGGCAATTTGCCAGGCTTTTTTTATTGGTAATGTTACATGTGACAATGCTAAGCATACGTCACAAAAGACAAAAAATTGTGTATTTATTGTTTTTGCCCATCGACTCCCTTTCTTGTCAAATTGTTATCTTTTCTTTAATATTTCCATGGTCTTTCTGTGTCAATTGCCACTCCGCTTCCATTGCAGTTGTCAGAGGGAGAGGAGAAGTAAACAGGGACACTATAAGAATGAGCGGAGTCCACATGGGAGAGTTTTTGGATGAGCAATGCGCCAGTTGATACCGGTCGCCGCAGATTTCTTACCTGGTCAACGGTTGCCGTTGGCGGTGTAGGAGCTGCTTTTACCGCAGTGCCGTTTATTAAGTCATGGAATCCGAGTGCCAAAGCCAAGGCGGCAGGCGCCCCGGTTGAAGTGGATATCAGCAAGCTGGAGCCGGGTCAGCTAATCCGCGTCGAGTGGCGTGGTAAACCGGTCTGGGTGGTGAAGCGTACCAAGCAGACGCTGGATGCTCTGGCTGCACACGATGACAAGCTGCGGGATCCTGCGTCAGACGAGCCACAGCAACCGGACTATGCCCACAATGGCTACAGATCCATCAAACCGGAAATCTTCGTGGCCGTTGGCATCTGCACTCATCTGGGATGCTCCCCTTCCTATCTGCCCGACAGCTTCGGCGAGCAGGTTCAAGGGGTAACTTCCGGCTTCTTCTGCCCCTGCCATGGCTCCAAATTCGACATGGCTGGTCGAGTGTTCCAGGGCGTACCCGCACCGCTGAACCTGGTCATTCCGCCATACCAATTTCTTAGCGACACCACCATTCTGGTCGGTGCCGATGGCAAGGAGGCCTGACCATGTTTGCCAAACTCATGGGCTGGATCGATGATCGTTTCCCGCTCACGGCCATGTACAACGACCATATGGCCAAGTATCCGGCGCCCAAGAACCTGAACTTCTGGTACTTCTTCGGCTCGCTTGCCATGTTGGTGCTGGTCAACCAGATCATCACCGGCATCTGGCTGACCATGAACTACAACCCCTCGGCGGAAGGTGCCTTCGCTTCCGTGGAATACATCATGCGGGATGTGGATTACGGCTGGCTGCTGCGTTACATGCACTCAACCGGGGCATCCGCCTTCTTCATCGTGGTCTACCTGCACATGTTCCGCGGCATGATCTACGGCTCTTACCAGAAGCCACGGGAACTGCTGTGGATCTTCGGCATGCTGATCTTCCTGGTGCTGATGGCCGAGGCCTTCATGGGTTACCTGCTGCCCTGGGGGCAGATGTCGTTCTGGGGGGCCCAGGTCATCATCTCGCTGTTCGGTGCCATCCCCGTTATCGGTGACGATCTGACCCTGTGGATCCGGGGGGACTATGTCATCTCGGGTGCGACCCTGAACCGCTTCTTTGCGCTGCACGTCATCGCTCTGCCGCTGGTGCTGGTGATGCTGGTGGCCATGCATATCCTGGCGCTGCACGAGGTGGGCTCCAACAACCCCGATGGCATCGACATCAAGAAGCACAAGGACGAGAACGGCTGGCCACTGGATGCGGTCGCATTCCACCCCTACTTCACCGTGAAGGACATGATCGGGGTAGCCGGTTTCCTGTTCTTCTTCTGTGCCATCATCTTCTTCAAGCCGGACATGTGGGGCTATTTCCTCGAGAAACCGAACTTTGAGGTGGCCAATGGCCTGAAGACACCGGCGCATATTGCCCCGGTCTGGTACTTCACTCCCTTCTACGCCATCCTGCGTGCGGTGCCTGACAAGCTGCTGGGGGTCATCATGATGGGCCTCTCCATCGTGGTGCTGTTCCTGTTGCCCTGGCTGGATCGCTGCAAGGTGCGCTCGGTGCGTTACCGCAGCACCCTGCACAAGCTGAACATCGCCCAGTTCGTGGTCTGCTTCATTATCCTGGGGGTGCTGGGCGTGCTGCCATCAACCCCGACCCTGACGCTGATTGCACAACTCTGTACTCTGGGTTATTTCGGATTCTTCGTCCTGTTGTTCTTCTACAGCAAGAATGAGAACACCAAGCCGCTGCCGGAGAGGGTGACATTCAAATGAAAAGAATAATTTTTGCAGTGCTGGCCCTGCTGCCTGGTCTGGTGTTGGCCTCTGGCGGTGGCTTCCCCCTCGACAAGGCGGAGTACGATCTGAGTGACAAGGCATCCCTGCAACGGGGGGCCGCCACCTTCATGAATTACTGTGCCGGCTGTCACTCCACCCAGTACCAGCGTTATAACCGGGTGGCGGCCGACATCGGTATTCCGGACGATCTGATGAAGGAGAACCTGGTCTTCACCGGCGCCAAGATCGGCGATCTGATGAAGAGCACCATGTCCGAGAAGGATGCTGCTCGCTGGTTCGGTGCGCCGCCCCCCGACCTGACCCTGGTTGCCCGGGTGCGTGGTGCAGACTGGATCTACACCTATCTGCGTTCCTTCTACGTGGACGAAACCCGTCCATTCGGGGTGAACAACGCCGTCTTCCCGTCCGTGGGTATGCCCCATGTGCTGGAGCCGTTGCAGGGGACGCCCCGCGCCGAGTTCGAGACGCACACCCTGGATGGCGTGGAGATGCAGCAAGTCGTCAGCATCAAATCTGACGGCAACGGTGAAATGAACAACGAAGAATATGATCAGACGGTACTGGATCTGGTAAACTTCTTGGTCTACTCGGCTGAGCCGGTGCAGCAGGAGCGCGAACGCATGGGCTTCTGGGTACTCGGATTCATCGCTATCTTCTTCATCTTCACTGTGCTGTTGAAGAAGGAATTCTGGCGCGACGTTCACTAAGCGACCAGATCGGAGTAATATGACGCACGGCAATGAAGACAGACATGCTTCATTGCCGTTTCTGCTTTTTAATGACGGGAGGGTTCAATGGCTGTAGCTGCCAATAAGCGTTCGGTAATGACGCTGTTTTCCGGTGCCAACGATATGTTCAGCCATCAGGTGCGTATTGTCCTGGCGGAGAAGGGTGTTAGCGTGGATATCTGCCAGGTTGATCCTGCCAACCTGCCGGATGAGCTGGCCGAGCTGAACCCGTACAACACTGTACCGACTCTGGTGGATCGCGAGCTGGCGTTGTACACCTCGCGCATCATCATGGAGTATCTGGACGAGCGTTTCCCGCATCCGCCCCTGATGCCGGTTTATCCGGTCGCGCGCGGCAACAGCCGTTTGATGATGCACCGCATCGAGCTGGACTGGTACTCTCTGGCCGACAAGATCATGGCGGGCACCGATACCGAAGCCGCCCGTGCCGAGTTGCGCGACAACCTGCTGGCCATCGCCCCCATCTTCGGCGAGATGCCCTACTTCATGAGCGAAGAGTTCGGTCTGGTCGACTGCTACATGGCGCCGTTGCTGTGGCGTCTGCCGAGCCTGGGCATCGATTTCACCGGCCGTGGCGCCAAAGAGCTGAAGGCTTACATGGTACGCCTGTTCGAGCGTGAATCCTTCCAGGCTTCCCTGACCGAGGCCGAGCGCGAGATCCGTGCCGGCGTATGAGCATGGAACCGACAATGACACCCAGTCGCCCGTATCTGCTGCGGGCGTTTTTTGACTGGTTGCTGGATAACGATCTGACACCCCATCTGGTGGTCAATGCCAACATTCCCCATGTGATGGTACCGATGCAGTTCGTGCAGGATGGCCAGATTGTTCTGAACATAGCCCCCCGGGCCGTGGGCCAGTTCCACATGGACAATGACGCTGTCAGCTTCAGCGCCCGTTTCGGTGGCGTATCGCAGCAGGTCTATATCCCCATGGCGGCCGTACTGGCCATCCATGCCAGGGAGAACGGAGTGGGGACCCTGTTCCCGCCGGAGCCCGGGTATGACCTCTGGCTGGAACAGGCACAGTCACCCACGTCGGTTGACCCCGAGCCGGAACCACCGCGCCCGAGCGGTCGCCCGACCCTGAAAGTCATCAAATAAAAAACGCAGCCTGAAGGCTGCGTTTTTTCATCCTGCCAGATGGTCAATTCTGGGCAAACTCGAAGGCTTTGATCACCTGCTTAACGCCGCTGACGTGGCGGGCGATTTCCACGGCCTGATCCCCTTCCTGGCGAGTGACCAACCCAATGAGGAACACCTCGCCATTCTCGGTGACAACCTTCACCTTGGCGCTATCGAAGTTCTTGGTGCCCAGCATGTCGGCCCGCACCTTGGAGGTGATCCAGGTGTCATTGCTGCGCACGCCGATACTGACTGGTTTGCCAAGGCGCAGCTCGTTGTAGACATGGCGAACCCCTTCAATCCGGCTCACGATTCTGCCCGCTTCCTGTTTGTAAGCGTCAGAGGGTGTCTGACCCACCAGCAGCACACGGCCGTTGTTGCTGTAGACACTGATCTTGCTGGCGGCGCTCAGGGGCTTGTTGTCGGCCAACAGGTTGGCGGCTTTCAGCTCTATGGTCTGATCGTCCCACTGGGCACCCAGGGTGCGGCGATCGCCGCTCGCCTTGGCGGTGCCAGCCGCGCCACCGACCACCACGGCAGCACAGCCTTGCAGCAGCAGGACGCCGGTCAGCAGGACAAGAGCGAGAATAGGCTTCTTCATGGTTTCAGTCTTCCTGTTGCGGGAAAAGTGTCTGGTCGATGAGATCACAGAGACAGTGCAGGGTCAACAGGTTCACTTCCAGAATACGAGGACGGCGAGCGGAAGGAACGCGGATCTCCACGTCATTGGGGCCCAGCAGACCGGCGATCTCTCCCCCGTCTCCGCCACCGAGAACAATGATGGTCATGTCGCGGGAGAGGGCGGCCTCCGCAGCCTTGATGAGGCTGCGGCTGTTGCCTGTCGTGGTGATGACCACCAGGATGTCGCCTGGTTGTCCCAGAGCACGTATCTGTTTGGCATAGACCTCTTCGAAACCGTGATCCGTGGCGATGGCGCTGATGGTCGCCATGTCGGGCGTCAGGGCGAGACCGGGCAGGGACGGGCGAGGCGTTTCATAGCAGTTCACCAGTTCGGAAATGAACAGCTGTGCCAATGCCGAGGAGGGACCATTGCCACATGCCATCACCTTGTGGCCATTGAGCAGGCAGATGGTCAGCATCTGGGCTGCCGTATGGATGGCATCCGGCAGTGCTTCGGCGGCAGCTATCTTGGTCTGGATGCTCTCGGTGTAATTCTCTTTGATGGGATCAGTCATGGGGTCCTCTTAAAACGCGTTCTGGATCCAGTCCGGCTGGTCGCCCTCGAACGCGATCACATCGAATCGACAGGCCTGGTTGGCCTCATTGATGGCATGTTGCTTGAAATAGTGGCGCGCGGCCAGCACGATCTTGTGCTGCTTGCGCCGGGTGACCGAGCTGGCGGCACCGCCATGAGTGGCGTTGGCGCGATATCTCACTTCAACGAACACCAGGGTCTCCCCCTGGCGCATGATGAGATCGATCTCGCCGCCACGGCAGCGGTAGTTGCGGGTCACGGGTTGCAGGCCGCGGGCCTGCAACCAGCGTTCCGCTATTTGCTCAAAGTGTTGTCCCTTGCTCGTCGCTGCCGACGGCAACAGGTTCAACCACTGCTGGTGAAGTTGTGTCAGTAGCCTCTTCATGAGTCGCATCCTCCAGCTGGGGGGCGGCGCTGTCGCTGACCAGCTTGCCATTCTGGTAGGTGGCCCAGTCCAGCATGCGCACTATGTTGCCCTGGGGATCCACGCTCAGCTGGCCGCTCATGCCGGGTTGCTGCATGGCATTGACCTTGCGCATTTGCGGCAGGTTGCCTGCCAGGCTGACGGCATCGTAGCCGAGGGCGAACAGGCGCAGCAGGTCGCCCTGGGTCTGGGGCCAGAGCAGGGCAATCTGTTCACGCTGCGTCTCGAAGCCACCCAGCAGCAGTGGCATGTCGGAGATATGCATGCCGTTGAGCTCGGATGCCACCTCGGTCGTCCCGCCGTCGTATCCCCGCGAGCTGCTGTAGATGGGCAGGCTGCCCATGGGATTGACCGAGATGTCCACATAGGGCTTGATCATCCGGGTCTCCAGGCTGTTGGCCACCACATAGACGGCGTCGATGCTGCGCGGCGCGGCATCAGACAGCTGGACAATCTCCCCGGCTCGTGCGGTGGAACGGCCGCTCAGAGCGTTCTTGACCATGCCCTGCACTTCGTTGCGCGCCCCGAAGGTGGCAACCACGGGCTTCTCCTGGCTGACGCCGGCCCAGGCCTGCTCAAACGCCTTGATACTGCTGTAGCCAATCCGGCCTTGTGCCGCGATCAGCAGCGGCTTGCGGTAGCCCTGACCATAGAGGTACTGGGCCGCCTGGCTCGCATCGGCAGCGGCGGAGAGTGAGAAATAGAAGGTGTTGTCGTTGACGATCGGCTTGTCCAGCTCGTTGAGCGCCAGCACCGGCACGGTCGGATTCGACTTGAGCAGCTCCTCCACCTGATCCTTGAGCAGGGGGCCGATGATCATGTTGGCCCCTTCCTGAATGGCCTGCTTGTAGAGGTCCCCCATCGCCTTGCCCTGGGTATCATAGAAGTTCAGGGTGAACTGGCTCTGATTTTCCTTGTAGGACATCAACATGCCGTTGCGGATGGCGGCGCCCTGGGCTTCCAGGTTGCCGGAGAGCGGCAGGAAGACGGCGATCTGCTGCAGCGAACCGTTGTCCGTGATAGCGAGATCCCCAAGGCCGGCAGGCATGTCGCTCTGGGCAGGGTGGTTAGGGAAGCTCTGCTTCCAGCCGGCAAGCTGGCGGGCCAGCTGGCTCGGCTGTGCCCCGAATTCGTTCACCAGCGCCGCAAGACGCAGCCAGCCGGTGGTCACATCGGGAGCTGGCTCCTCTTCGAGCGCCTGCAGGGTGGAGGGGGTCATGCTTTTCAGCAGTGACCAGATCTGCTGGTGATTGGTGGCCAGCTCATTCTTGGCCAGATAAGGTTCCAGCAGGATCAGCGACTTGGCCGCACCAAACTTGTTGTTGATGTCGAGCTGCAGCACCACACGCTGGCGGTACCAGTCCTTCTGGGTATCGGCATCCAGCACCACATCCGGCTTGCCTTCCAGCAGGATCAGCGCCTGGTTGGCGTTGCCCTGGGCGAGCAGCAGGTGTGCCTGCAGCAGTTGCAACTGCGCCTGCTGCTCCGGGCTCTTCGCCTGCTTCTGCAACTGCTGATACAGGGCGGCAGCCGGTTTGGCCTGGCCGAGCGCCAGATAGCTGCGCGCCGCCATCATCTGCCACACGAAGGCCTCTGCCGGTTTGGCGGGATCCACCTGCTCCAGATACCACTGGGCATTCTTGGTCAGATCCGAGAAGGCTGACGGCATGCCGGGTTGTCCGGAAGATTGATTGGGCTCCGACGCACAGGCGGCGAGCAGGACTGCCGCGAGTAGGATGCCGAAGAGTCGTGATACACTTAGCTGCTTTATAACCCGGTTCAAGTTCATTCCCCGACCAGTGTTGAAATTCTCCATAGTGTAAACGGGCCAATATGGCGACACAATTGTCGGGACACTCGGAGCTCCCATGAGTGACATCCCAACCCTGTATATAGTCCCCACTCCGATCGGCAATCTGGCCGACATCACCCAGCGAGCACTGGACGTGCTGCGCAGCGTCGATCTGGTGGCCGCCGAGGATACCCGGCATACCGGGATCCTGCTCAGCCACTACCAGATCTCGGTATCGACCTTTGCCCTGCACGATCACAACGAGCAGCAAAAGGCGGATGTGCTGATCGCCCGCATCAAGGAGGGCAAGAGCGTGGCCCTGGTCTCCGATGCGGGGACGCCGCTCATCAGCGACCCCGGTTATCACCTGGTCACCCGTTGTCGCGAAGCCGGGGTCAAGGTGGTGCCGCTGCCCGGTCCCTGCGCTGCCATCACGGCGCTGTCCGCCGCCGGGCTGCCCACCGACCGCTTCGCCTTCGAGGGTTTCCTGCCGGCCAAGGCCAAGGGGCGGGATGATCGCCTGCAAGCCGTCATCGAAGACACCCGCTCTCTGGTGTTCTACGAATCGCCGCGCCGGGTGCAGGATACCGTGGAAGCGATTGCTCGCATCCTTGGCGAGCGCCAGGTGGTGGTGTGCCGCGAGCTGACCAAGACCTTCGAGTCCATCCACGGTCTGCCCGCCTCCGAGATGCTGGCCTGGCTCGGAGAGGACGATAACCGTTGCCGCGGGGAGATCGTGCTGGTGGTCGCCGGTGCCAGCAAGGTGGATGACGAGTTGCCTGCGGAGGCGATCCGCACCCTGGGCCTGCTGGTCGGCGAGCTGCCCCTCAAGAAGGCTGCAGCCCTCACCGCCGAGATCCACGGGGTGAAGAAGAACGCCCTCTACAAATACGGTCTTGAGCACTATTAATTGCCGTAAACCGGAATTGACGGTTTACCCCGTCCGTCTCGCGAGGCTATAATCCGCGCCTCGGAGTTGGCTGGGCAATCGCTGCTTCGTCGTTGTGTCCCTCGGGACAGACGGGCGGAGGGGAGGAAAGTCCGGGCTTCACAGGGCAGGGTGCCAGGTAACGCCTGGGGGGCGCGAGCCTACGACCAGTGCAACAGAGAGCAGACCGCCGATGGCCCGCAAGGGATCAGGTAAGGGTGAAAGGGTGCGGTAAGAGCGCACCGCGCGACTGGCAACAGTTCGTGGCACGGTAAACTCCACCCGAAGCAAGACCAAATAGGCCCCTATTGGCGCGGCCCGCGTTGGGGGCGGGTAGGTTGCTTGAGCCAGCGAGCGATTGCTGGCCTAGAGGAATGATTGCTACCCGGGGCAACCCGGTACAGAACCCGGCTTACAGGCCGACTCCGACCTCTTTCCTGAAGAGCCTTGCGATTTATCGCAAGGCTCTTTTTATTAACCATAAAGTACTGCCTCGGTTGACTCGTGATATTTACTGTTGGGCTAGCTATGTTTAACAAATGTATTTTATATCAATCTGTTATGTGGAATTTTTCCATGTTCTGAATATCGTGATGGCGCTGGAGAAGCGCGGCCTGTATGGCTGATGTTTATTCGTGCAATTTGTCAGTTTTTTAATTGCTGAAAATTAATCGAGTTGCGGGTAACACAAATAACTTGTGGAAAATCAATTCATTTAATCGGTAGTCCCATCACGCTGCGTCAATATGTTCCCCATGCCCGAGATCCTTGCTTGAAAAGCCCCCTGCTCGTCCTTAAACTTCATGGTGGAGAAAAGTGGATCAAAGTGGTTTTATTGGGCATCTAGCCCCCATAACTCACCTTTCGGGGACTGCAATTTGTTGCGTGGCGCTCACGCCATCAGCCTGGACAGCAAGGGGCGGTTGGCGATTCCGACCAAATTTCGTGATTGGCTGCGCGACGAGTGCGACGGCCAGCTGGTCTGCACCATCGACATCGCCCATCCCTGTCTGCTGCTTTATCCCCTGAATGAATGGGAAGAGGTGGAGCGCAAGCTGAAGACCCTTTCCAGCACCAACCCGGCGGAACGCCGCCTGCAGCGTCTGCTGCTCGGCCACGCGGCCGAATGCGAACTGGATGGCAATGGCCGTCTGCTGCTCAGCCAGCCGCTGCGCAGCCATGCCGGGCTGGACAAGAAAGTCATGCTGGTGGGCCAGCTCAACAAATTCGAGCTGTGGGATGAAGCCCGCTGGCAACAACAGATCAACGACGACATCCTGGGCCTGCCCGAGGACGACTGGGCAAGTTCACCACGACTACAGGATTTTTCTTTATAAATGACCCAAGCCGCTGAACACATCACAGTGCTGTTGCACGAAGCCGTCGAAGGGCTGGCCATCAAGCCGGACGGTATCTACGTCGACGGTACCTTTGGCCGGGGTGGTCACTCTCGTCTCATTCTCCAGCATCTGGGCCCGAACGGCCGTCTGATCGCCATCGACCGGGATCCCCAGGCCATTGCCGAGGCGGCCAAGATCCAGGATCCCCGTTTCGAGATCGTGCACGGTCCCTTCTCCGGCATCACCCGCTATCTGACCGAGCGCGGCCTGCTGGGCAAGGTCGATGGCTTCCTGCTGGATCTCGGTGTCTCCTCCCCCCAGCTTGACGATGCCGAACGTGGCTTCAGCTTCATGAAGGACGGCCCGCTCGACATGAGGATGGATCCCACCTCCGGTCAGAGCGCCGCCGAGTGGCTGGCCCGTGCCGATGTGGACGACATCGCCTGGGTGCTGAAAACCTTCGGTGAGGAGCGCTTCGCCAAGAAGATTGCTCGCGCCATCGTACACGATCGGGTGACCGAGCCCTATGTGCGCACCCGCCAACTGGCGGAGATGATTTCCCGGGTCAACCCGAGCAAGGAGAAGGGCAAGCACGCGGCGACCCGCAGCTTCCAGGCCATCCGCATCTATATCAACAGCGAGCTGGACGAGATCGAAACCGCCCTCAACGGCGCGCTGGACGTGCTGGCTCCTCACGGCCGTCTCTCCGTCATCAGCTTCCACTCTCTGGAAGATCGGCTGGTGAAACATTTCATTCGCAAGCACGAGAAAGGTCCTGAAGTACCCCACGGCATCCCCCTGACTGAAGCCCAGCTTGCCGGTGGTCGCAAGCTGAAGTCGATCGGCAAGGCGCTCAAGCCTTCCGACCACGAGGTCAATGAAAACACCCGGTCCCGCAGTTCGGTGCTGCGGGTCGCAGAGCGTCTTGCGGAGTAAACGATGAGCGACGTGCGCGTTCACCTCGCCAGGGAGATCGTTGCGGATCTCTGGCGCCACAAGTTGCAGGTCCTGTTGACCGTCGCCGTGCTGGTCACCGCCTTTGCGGTGATCCTGGTGACCAACATGACCCGGGGTCTGACGGCCAAGCAGAACGATCTGATGGCGGAGGAGGACAGGCTCAACATCGAGTGGCGCCACCTCTTGCTGGAACAGGGCACATTGGCTGAGCACTCCCGGGTGGCGAGTCTGGCCATGGACAAGTTGCAGATGGCTCGTCCCCTGGTGACCACTGAAAAGGTAATTACACAACCATGACACGCAAGGCCGCCACCAAGGCTCCGGCAAAGGACAAAGCCAAGGCGAAAGCACCCTCACTCTACCCGTGGCGCTTTCGTACCCTGGTTTTCTTCATCGGCATCGCGTTTGCGGGGCTGATCCTGCGGCTGGCCTGGATCCAGGTGATCGATCCGGACAGACTGCGCCAGGAGGGGGATATGCGCTCCCTGCGCACCACCTCCACCCAGGCGGTGCGCGGCATGATCACGGACCGCAATGGCGAACAGTTGGCGGTATCCGTGCCGGTCGAAGCGGTCTGGGCCGATCCCAAGACGGTGCACGAGTCCGGTGCCATCCACAACGAGCGTGCCTGGCTGGCACTCTCCGCCGTGCTCAAGCTCGACATCAACACCCTCAAGCATCGCATCGCCAACCCGAGCAAGCGCTTCGTCTATCTGCAGCGACAGGTGACGCCTGCGGTGGCCGAGTACATCAAGGGGTTGAAGCTGGGGGGCATCTATCTGCGCCCCGAGGCGCGCCGTTTCTACCCGACCGGCGAGATAAGCTCCCACCTGGTGGGGGTGACCAACATCGATGGCAGCGGCATCGAGGGGATTGAGCGCAGCTACAACGAGTGGCTGACCGCAACCCCTGGCGAGATGAGGGTGCGCAAGGACAGGCAGGGCCGCGTCATCGAGCGCCTGGGCCTGGTGAAAGAGGGCAAGCACGCCAACGATCTGCAACTGAGCATCGATCAGCGGGTGCAGGCGCTGGCCTATCGCGCCCTCAAACGGGCCACCGACGAGAACAAGGCGACCTCCGGCTCCATGGTGATGCTGGATGTGAAGACCGGCGAGGTGCTCGCCATGGTCAACACCCCCTCCTACAACCCGAACAACCGCGGCCAGTACCAGAGTTTCCGGGTGCGAAACCGGGTGGTGACCGATACCTATGAGCCGGGTTCCACGGTCAAGCCATTGATTTTGCTTAGTGCCTTGCAAGCCGGTGTCACCAGCTGGAAGGACTTCATCCCGGGCGGTCCCCTCTTCATCGGGGCCAAGCAGATCCGTGACGTGAGTATCCACAAGGCGACCAACCTGTACGACATCCTGCGCTACTCCTCCAACATCGGCATGTCGCGCATCGCGCTGCGGATGCCGGCCCAGGAGATGATCAACACCCTGAGCATGGTGGGCTTCGGCATGGACACCGGCAGCGGCCTGATGGGGGAGAGCAGCGGCATGCTGCCCCAGCGTCGCCGCTGGTCCGACATCGAGCGAGCTACCCTGTCGTTCGGTTATGGTCTGCGAGTGACCCCGCTGCAGCTGGCCTCCGCCTACGCCACCCTGGCCAACAAGGGCAAGCGGGTACCGCTCTCCATCATCAAGGTGACCAAGCCGCCCAAGGGTGAGCAGGTCATCGATCACAACAACGCCGCTGCCATGTTGCAGGCGCTGGAGTACGTGGTCAGCAATGCCATTCCCAAGGCCCAGATCCCCGGTTATCGGGTCGGTGGCAAGAGTGGTACCGCCAAGGTGGCCGTGGCTGGGGGCTATGGCAAGGACTACATGGCCTGGTTTGCCGGTTTCGCACCGGCCAGCAATCCCCGTTTCGTTATGGTGGTGGTGATCAACGAACCCAAGGGGGATGCCTACTACGGCGGTGCCGTGGCGACCCCGCCCTTTGCGGAGGCCATGGGAGGCGTGTTGCAGCTCTTCAACATCCGTCCCGATGCGATCCCGCCCGAGGTACCCGCCAAACTTGCCCGCACGGAGGCCAACAATGGCGCACCGCGTACTTGACGGGCATCCGGCTTTTTCCATCGACCCCGCTGCTGTCGGGGCGTTTTCCATGGCGTGTACGAGCGCCCGCATTCCCGCATTTTCGGAGGCTTCCCATGCCGCCCCGCACACTTGATCAACTGATGAGCCGCTTCGGCATCGATGCCCCAGCGCTTTCCCTCACCGATCTCCAGCTCGACAGCCGGCGGGTCGGTCCCGGCTCGCTCTTCGTGGCGATTCGTGGCCATCAGGTGGATGGCAGGCGCTTCATCGAACAGGCGGTGGCTCAGGGAGCGACCGCCGTGCTGTTTGAGGAGGACGGAGAATTCGTCCCTCCGGCGACCCAGATCCCCTGCATCGGCATGAGGGATCTTCCCGCTCGCCTCTCCGAGCTGGCCGGTCATTTCTACGGTCACCCTGCGCAAAAGCTGCAACTGGTGGGCATCACGGGCACCAACGGCAAAAGCACCACGGCCCTGCTGGTGGCCAACTGGCGCACCCTGCTGGGGGGCAAGGCCGGGGTCATGGGCACCATAGGCAACGGTCTGTTTGGCGAGCTCATCGAAGCAGAGAACACCACGGGCAGCGCGGTCCAGGTGCAGGCCAATCTGGCCGCCTTGCAGCAGCAGGGGGCTGATCTGGTGGCGATGGAGGTCTCCAGCCACGGTCTGGTGCAGCATCGCGTGGCGGCCCTGCCGTTTGCCTCGGCAGTCTTCACCAACCTGAGTCGGGATCATCTGGACTATCACGGCACCATGGAGGCCTATGCCGCCGCCAAGGAGGAGCTGCTGAAGCTGGTGGATGAGCCTTGCGCCGTCATCAACGCCGATGACCATCTGGGACGGCAATGGCTGGCGACCTATCCCGGTGCGGTGGCCTTCGGGGTTCATGGTCCGATTGAAAACCATGCTGGACGACAACTGACGGCGCAGGATCCCCATTTCCACCAACAAGGTTTTGATACGCGCATTAACTCCAGCTGGGGGAATGGTGTATTATCCGCCCCCTTGCTCGGCCGCTTCAACGTCAGCAACGTGCTGGGCGCCATGGGCGCCATGCTGGTGCTCGGCTACGACTTCGATGACCTGCTGGCGACGGCCCCCAGACTGCAACCGGTGACCGGTCGCATGGAGTGCTTCGGCGGTGGCGATGCGCCGCTCGCCGTGGTCGATTACGCCCACACCCCGGATGCGCTGGAGAAGGCATTGCAGGCCCTGCGGGTGCACTGTCACGGCCGGCTCTGGTGCCTGGTGGGTTGTGGTGGCGACAGGGATCGCGGCAAGCGTCCCATGATGGCTGCCATGGCGGAGCAGCATGCGGACTGCGTGATCCTGACCGACGACAATCCCCGTACCGAGGAGCCGGCCCGGATCATGGCCGACATGGTGGCGGGTCTTCGCGATCCCGGCGCCGTGCAGATTGAGCATGACAGGACAAAGGCAATCCAGTTGGCACTGAGCCAAGCGAGCAAAGAGGACATCATCCTGGTGGCCGGCAAAGGCCACGAGGATTATCAGATCATTGGAACCGACAAGCGGCACTACAGCGATCGGGAAACCGTCGCAGCCGCCTTGCACACATTAATGGAGTCATTCAAATGATGACCCTCAGGCTTGCCGACCTGGCGCAGGTGCTCGATGCCCGTCTGATCGGGGACGACCATGAGATCACGGCGGTCAGCACCGACACCCGTACCCTGGGCGCGGGGGCGCTGTTCGTGGCCCTGCGCGGCGAGCGTTTCGACGCCCACGATTTCTGCGACCAGGCGGTTGCCGCCGGCGCCAGTGCCCTGCTGGTGGAGCGCGAATTGCCGCTGGCCATTCCACAACTGGTGGTGGGCGACACCCTCAAGGGGCTTGGGCGTCTGGGCAGGTTGGTGCGCGAGCGCATCAATCCGAAAGTGCTCGCCATCACCGGCAGCTGTGGCAAAACCACGGTGAAAGAGATGGCGACGGTCATCCTGCGTTGTGAAGGGGAGGTGCTGGCCACCGCCGGCAACTTCAACAACGAGGTGGGGGTGCCGCTGACCCTGCTGCGCCTCGAGCCGCAACACCAGTTCGCGGTGATGGAGCTGGGAGCCAACCACCCGGGCGAGATCGCCTGGACCACGTCGCTCGCCAGACCCGACGCCGCCATCATCAACAACGTCGCTGCCGCGCACCTGGAAGGCTTTGGCTCCCTGGAAGGGGTGTTCCATGCCAAGAGCGAAATCTTCGAAGGGTTAGGCGAGGGCGGCACCGCCATCGTCAATGCCGACAACGAGTTCTGGCCGAAGTGGCGTGAAAAGGGCATCCACTGCGCCTTCTCCCTTGAGGATCAGCGTCAGCCGTTCCACGCCCGCGACATCGTGCTCAACGAGCAGGGTTGTGCCGGCTTCGTGATGGTGACGCCCCAGGGAGAGATGAATCTGACCCTGGCCATTCCGGGTCGCCACAACGTGGCCAACGCCCTGGCTGCTGCCGCCGGTACCCTGGCCCTGGGCGCATCGCTTGCGTCCGTCAAGGCGGGACTGGAGCAGATGGCGCCGGTCAAGGGCCGTTTCTGCGTGCAACGCTGGGGTGGCCTCACTCTGGTGGATGACACCTACAACGCCAGCGTGGAGTCCGTGCTGGCGGGTATCGATGCCCTGACCGCCATGAACGGCTACAAGGTGCTGGTATTCGGTGACATGAAAGAGTTGGGTGAGGAGTCCGCCGCGCAGCATGCCCGGGTCGGACACCACGCCCGTGAGCAGGGCCTCGATGCCGTGCTGACCGTAGGGGAACAGAGTCGCCACACCGCAGATGCCGCGGCTGGCCGACATTTCGATAACAAGGCGTCGTTGTTTGAAGTGCTTGCGCAAATGATAAAGACACATCAGGAAATTTCGATTCTGGTCAAGGGCGCCCGTGGCTCCCGCATGGAAGATATCGTCGAGATGGTCAAGGGCCATCAGGAGTCAGCCACATGCTAGTCTGGCTGGCGGAACTGCTCACCCCGCACTTCACCTTCTTCAACGTCTTCTCCTACCTGACGTTTCGCGCCATCCTGTCGATCATCACCGGTCTGGTGGTGGCGCTCTGGATGGGGCCGCGCCTCATCCGTCGCCTGCAGATCATGAAGTTCGGCCAGGTGATCCGCAACGACGGTCCCGAATCCCACCTCAGCAAAAAGGGCACCCCGACCATGGGCGGCCTGATGATCATTGCCGCCATCTTCACTTCTGTGCTGCTCTGGTGCCGCCTCGATAACCCCTATGTCTGGCTGGTGCTGTTCGTGCTGGGGGCCTATGGTGCCATCGGCTTTGCCGATGACTATCTCAAGGTGGTGCGCAAGAACACCGATGGCCTCATCGCCCGCTGGAAGTACTTCTGGCAGTCCGCCGTCGCGCTGGGTGTGGCAGTCTTCCTCTACGCCACGGCCACCCACGATGGTCAGACCCAGCTGGTGGTCCCCTTCCTCAAGGATGTGATGCCCCAGCTCGGCCTGATGTTCATCCTGCTGACCTACTTCGTCATCGTCGGTACCTCCAACGCGGTCAACCTGACCGATGGCCTGGATGGCCTCGCCATCATGCCCACCGTGATGGTGGCGGGGGGCTTCGCCCTGATCGCCTGGGCGACCGGTAACGTCAACTTCGCGAACTACCTGCACATTCCCTACGTGCCCTACACCTCCGAACTGGTGATCGTCTGTACCGCCATCGTGGGCGCGGGCCTGGGCTTCCTCTGGTTCAACACCTACCCGGCCCAGGTCTTCATGGGGGACGTCGGTTCCCTGGCCCTGGGCGGCGCGCTCGGTACCATCGCCGTGCTGGTGCGCCAGGAGTTCCTGCTGGTGATCATGGGGGGCGTCTTCGTGATGGAGACCGTCTCGGTGATCCTGCAGGTCGGATCCTACAAACTGCGCGGCGTGCGGATCTTCCGCATGGCCCCCATCCATCACCACTATGAGAAGAAGGGCTGGCCGGAGCCGCGCGTCATCGTGCGCTTCTGGATCATTACCCTCATGCTGGTGCTGCTTGGCCTCGCCACCCTGAAGGTGAGGTAAGCCATGGTCATCATCATCGGACTCGGCAAAACCGGACTCTCCTGCGTCGATTACTTCCTCGACCGCGGCGTCACGCCGCTGGTGATGGACACCCGTGCCAATCCGCCGGGCAAGGACGAGCTTCCCCCCGAGGTGGAGCTCATCCACGGGTTGGACGCTGAGCGGCTCAAGCAGGCGCACATGATAGTGGCGAGTCCGGGCATCGCCCTGGCGACTCCGGAGTTGAAGGCCGCCGCCGAGTTCGGGGTGCGCATCGTCGGTGACATCGAACTGTTCGTGCGTGAAACCCAGACGCCCGTCATCGCCATCACCGGCTCCAACGGCAAGAGCACGGTCACCACGCTAGTGGGTGAGATGATCGCCGAGGCGGGACTCAAGGTCGGTGTGGGGGGCAATATCGGCATCCCGGCGCTGTCGCTCCTCAAGCAGCCCATGGATCTCTGCGTGCTGGAGCTCTCCAGCTTCCAGCTGGAGACCACCTACAGCCTGCGGGCCGCCGCCTCCGTGGTCTTGAACCTCAGTGAAGATCATATGGATCGCTATACCGGCATGGCGGATTACCGCGCCGCCAAGATGGAGATCCATCAGCACTCCCAGCACATCCTGATCAATCGCGACGATCCCCAGACCCTGCCCGATGTGGGTCAGGTGTGGCAGAGTTTCGGCCTCGACTGCAACGGCTACGGTCGCTGCGAGCTGGAGGGCCGTCACTGGCTGACTTTGCACGGTGAGCCGCTCCTGGCGGTGGACGAGATGAAGATAGTGGGTGCCCACAACCAGGCCAATGCCCTGGCGGCCATGGCCCTGTGCGATGCGGTGGGCATTCCCCGCGAGGCACAACTTGCCGTGCTGCGCCGCTTTGAAGGGCTGCCTCACCGTGCCCGCTTCGTGCGGGAGGTAAATGGGGTGCGCTGGATCAACGACTCCAAGGCCACCAACGTGGGGGCGACCCTGGCCGCCGTGGCCGGGGTGCGTGAAGCGGTCAAGGGCCGCCTGCTGCTGCTGGCCGGTGGCCAGGGCAAGGGGCAGGACTTCGGCCCGGTGCAGGCGCTGCTCGGCAGCCAGATCGATCACATGTACTGCTTTGGTCAGGATGCCGAGGTGCTGCTGGCCCTGGGCGAACAGACCGAGCGGGTTGCCGATCTTGACGCTGCTGTCGCCAAGGCGGCGACCGACGCCAGGCCTGGTGACTGGGTGCTGCTGGCGCCGGCCTGCGCGAGCCTGGATCAGTTCAAATCCTTTGAAGCGCGCGGCGATCGCTTCACCGAACTGGTGATGGGCTTATGAACGCCCTGCGCATGGTTGCGGGATTCTTGCAGCGCTGGTTGCTACCGGCACGCCCCGCCGGTCTCTACGATCGGCAACTGGTGGTACTGGCCCTCGCCCTGATGGGCGTCGGGCTGGTAATAGTGGCGTCCGCTTCCATTCCTGAGGGGATCGCCATCAACAACGATCCCTTCATGTTCGTGAAGCGCCACGGCATGTTCCTGGTGATGGCGCTGGGGATCTCCTGGTTCGTGTTGCAGGTGCCCATGGCACGCTGGCAGCACTACAACGGCCCCATGTTGTTGCTGGCCATCGTGCTGCTGGTGATGGTGTTGCTGGTGGGCCGCAGCGTCAACGGTTCGGTACGCTGGCTGCCGCTGGGCCCCTTCAACTTGCAGCCGGCCGAGTTCGGCAAGCTGGCGCTGTTCGTCTATCTGGCGGGTTATCTGGTGCGCCGTCAAAGCGAGGTGCGCGAACGCTTCATCGGTTTCATGAAACCCATGACGGTGCTGTTCGTGGTGGCCATCCTGCTGCTGGCCCAGCCGGATCTCGGGTCAGTGGTGGTGATGTTCGTCACCTCCCTCGGGATGCTGTTCCTGGCCGGTGCCCGGCTGGTGCAGTTCATCGGTCTCATCCTGGTGGGGGTGAGCGCCGTGGTTACCCTGATCATCGCGGAGCCCTACCGGATGCGGCGGGTGACCTCCTTCCTCGACCCCTGGGCAGACCCCTTCGGCAGCGGCTATCAGCTGACCCAGTCCCTGATGGCCTTTGGTCGGGGGAGCTGGTTTGGCGAGGGGCTCGGCAACTCCATCCAGAAGATGGAGTACCTGCCGGAGGCCCACACCGACTTCGTGTTCGCCATTCTGGGCGAAGAGCTGGGCTACGTGGGGGTGCTTGGCGCACTCTTCCTGATTTTTGCGCTGGCGGTGAAGGCGCTCAAGCTGGGTCACCAGGCGCTGGTGGCCGAGCGGCTCTATGAAGGTTATCTGGCCATCGGCATCGGCATCTGGTTCAGCTTCCAGACTTTCGTCAACGTCGGTGCCGCCAGCGGCATGATGCCTACCAAGGGGCTGACCCTGCCGCTGGTCAGTTATGGCGGCTCCAGTCTCATCATCATGATGGTGGCGGTGAGCATGTTGATTCGTATCGATTTCGAGTTGCGCCAGGCGAGTGCCCAGGCGCGCGTGCGGGAGGTTGCGTGAGCAAGACGTTACTGGTGATGGCGGGTGGTACCGGGGGGCATGTGTTCCCCGGCCTGGCCGTCGCCGATCGCCTCAAGGCCCAGGGCTGGACCATCCACTGGCTTGGCACTGCCGACCGGATGGAGGCGGAGCTGGTGCCTGCCCATGGTTATCCCATCTCCTTCATCGACATCCAGGGGGTGCGTGGCAACGGCATCAAGCGTCTGCTCGCGGCGCCCTACCGTGTCATCAAATCCGTGCTGCAGGCCCGCCAGGTGCTCAAGACCATCCAGCCCGATGTGGTGCTGGGCATGGGGGGCTTCGCCTCCGGCCCGGGTGGCGTGGCCGCCTGGCTGTCCGGCATTCCGCTGCTGCTGCACGAGCAGAATGCCGCCGCCGGCCTGACCAACAAGCTGCTGGCCCGTATCGCCAGGCGGGTACTGATGGCCTTCCCGGGTGCCTTCGCCCCCAATGCCCGTACCGCCGTGGTGGGCAACCCGGTGCGCCCCGAGGTGGTGGCGCTGCCGGATCCCCAACTGCGCAGCAGCAGCGATCCTCTGCGCCTGCTTGTGGTCGGTGGCAGCCTGGGGGCCAGGGTCCTCAACGAGCAGGTGCCTCCTGCGGTTGCAGCTGCCGGTGTGCCCATCGAGGTGCGTCACCAGTGCGGCAAGGGCAACGGGGAGGCCGTGGCTGCCTCCTATGCCGGGCTGGGGGTCGAGGCCGAGGTGAGTGAATTTATCAAGGACATGGCGGATGCCTATGCCTGGGCTGACCTGGTGGTGTGCCGCGCCGGCGCATTGACCGTCTCCGAAGTGGCCGCTGCCGGTGTGGCCGCCATCTTCGTGCCCCTGCCCCATGCGGTGGACGATCACCAGACCCGCAACGCCCTGACCCTGGTCGACGGCGGAGCGGCCGAGTTCCTGCCCCAGTCCGAGCTGACACCGGCGGCGCTGGCGTCGCGCCTATCCTGGCTCGCCGGGCGCAGGGAAACCCTGTTGAACATGGCCCAGGCCGCGCGCCGGGTCGCCATCATCGATGCTGCCGAACGGGTTGCCGATGAGTGCAAACGGCTCGCCACCGGCTGAGCCAAACGAGATGGAAGGCCAAGATGTGCCGCCAAGGCCCCGCTTCTGTCTTCGAACTGATGAATGTCGCCGAATGAAAATGGCCTGTGGCCACGAATTGAGAAAGAACTATGACCAAGGTTGAACTGGCAAAACTGCGTACCGTTATCCCCGAAATGCGCCGCGTGCGTCGCATCCACTTCATCGGCATCGGTGGCGCCGGTATGGGCGGTATTGCGGAAGTGCTTGCCAATGAAGGGTATCAGGTGACCGGCTCTGATCTGGCCCGCAACGGGGTGACCGAACGCCTGGCCTCTTTGGGCGCACACATTTTTGTCGGTCACAGTGCCGAGCATGTGGACGGTGCCAGCGTGGTGGTGGTTTCCACCGCCATCAAGCAGGACAACCCCGAGCTGCTGGCTGCCCGCGAGCTGCGTATTCCCGTGGTGCGCCGCGCCGAAATGCTGGCTGAGCTGATGCGCTTCCGTCACGGCATCGCCATTGCCGGGACCCACGGCAAGACCACCACCACCAGTCTGGTGGCGAGCATCTATGCCGAGGCGGATCGCGACCCCACCTTCGTCATCGGCGGTCTGCTCAACAGCGCCGGCACCAATGCCCGCCTGGGCAGCAGCCGTTATCTGATTGCCGAGGCGGACGAGAGCGACGCCTCCTTCCTGCATCTGCAACCCATGGTTTCCATCGTGACCAATATCGAAGCGGACCACATGGACACCTATGGTGGCGATTTCTCCAGGTTGAAGGCCACCTTCATCGATTTCCTGCACAATCTGCCGTTCTACGGCCTGGCCGTGGTGTGCGTGGATGACCCCGTGATCCGCGGCATGCTGCCGGAGATCGCCCGTCCTACCCTCACCTACGGTCTGAGCGATGATGCCGATGTGCAGGTGCTGGACTTCGTGCAGACCAGCAATCGCAGCCGCTTCCGGGTGCGCCGTGCAGGGGCGGGTGAGCTGGAGGTGACCCTGAATCTGCCGGGCATCCACAACGCCCTCAACGCCGCCGCCGCCATCGCGGTGGCAACCGAAGACGGCATCGGCGACGAGGCCATCATCCAGGCACTTTCCAAGTTTGAAGGGGTGGGGCGCCGCTTCCAGCAATATGGCGAGTTTGAAACCGGCCGTGGCAAGGCCATGCTGGTGGACGATTACGGTCATCACCCGAGCGAAGTGAAGGTGACCATCAACGCCGCTCGCGCCGGCTGGCCCGAGAAGCGGCTGGTGATGGTGTTCCAGCCGCACCGCTACAGCCGTACCCGGGATCTCTACGAAGATTTCGCGGATGTGCTTTCCAAGGTGGACGTGCTGGTGATGCTGGAGGTCTATGCCGCCGGTGAGGAGCCCATTCCCGGTGCCGATGGTCGTGCCCTGTGCCGTTCCATCCGCTCCCGCGGCACCCTGGAGCCCATCTTTGTCGCAACGCCGGACGATGTGCCCGCGGTGCTGGCCGACCTGATTGGCGAGGGGGATCTGGTATTGACCCAGGGGGCGGGTAACGTCGGTGCGCTGGCCCGTCGTCTCGGCGAGATGAAATTGAGCGTGGATAGCATGAAATCCGGTGCCTGAGGGCCCAATGAGTATTTTGACCGCCAAGCCGAGGCCTATATAATGGCGAACCGGTCTGCAAGTGACCGGCATGGCGCGTTTTACGGGGATCGATCGGGTGGAGGCAAGGGCACAAGGGCGCACCAAGGGGGGCTTCATCGCCGGGGTGGCATTTTTCATCCTGGTCATGTGGGGGCTCTACCAGACTGCGCTGGATGTTAAAGACTGGCTGACGGATGCCAGTCGGTTGCCCATGAGCGAGCTGTTGCTGCAGGGGCAACACGAATATTTGAAGGCCGATGAGTTGCGTGCTGCCGTGCTGGATGGTGCCGAACTTCGCAACTTCTTCGAGCTGGATGTGAACGAATTGCAGGCGCGTCTGAACGCTCTGCCCTGGGTGGCCCAGGTCTCGGTACGAAAGAAGTGGCCGAACAAGATCAAGGTCTATCTCACGGAACAGGATGTGGCGGCTCGCTGGAACGGTAACCGCTTCGTCAACACCAAGGGTGAGGTATTCAGTGCACCGGACAGGGTGAAGAAGCCCCTGATGCAGTTGTCCGGGCCCGATGATCAGGCCGCCAAGGTGCTGGAAGCCAGCCATCAGTACGAAACGCTGCTGGCGGCCAAGGGATACAAGTTGCTGGGGGTGAATCTGACCCCCCGCCATGCCTGGGAACTGACCCTGGATGGCAACATTCAGCTGTTTGTGGGGCGCTCGGATATCGCGCTTCGTCTGCAGCGGTTTATCGATGCCTTTCCGGTCATCGAGCCCCGTGAGCGGGTTGCTTACGTGGATCTTCGATACGACACCGGGATGGCAGTTGGCTGGAAGAAAAGCGAAGAGAAAGTGAATGACCAACACCGCAGATAGAAATTTGATTGTCGGACTGGATATCGGCACGACCAAGGTGGCGGTACTGGTTGGCGAAGTATTGCCTGATGGCGAACTCAATGTCATCGGCATGGGCAGCCACGCTTCTCGCGGTATGGAGAAGGGCGGGGTCAATGACCTCGACTCCGTGGTCAAGTCCCTGCGCCGCGCGGTGGAAGAGGCCGAGATGATGGCAGACTGCCAGATCAGTTCTGTCTATCTGGGGCTGTCCGGCAAGCACATCGATTGCCGCAACGAGACCGGCATGGTGCCCATCTCCGACGAAGAGGTGACCCAGGAGGATGTGGACAACGTCATCCACACCGCCAAGTCGGTGCGGTTGTCTGACGAGCTCCGGGTGCTGCACGTGCTGCCCCAGGAGTTCGCCATCGACTATCAGGAAGGGATCAAGAACCCGGTCGGCCTCTCCGGCGTGCGGATGGCAGCCAAGGTGCATCTCATCACCTGCCACAACGACATGGCGCGCAACATCGAGAAGTGTGTGGAGAAGGTGGGTCTGCGGGTGGATCAGCTGATCTTCTCCGCCCTGGCCTCCAGCTACGCCGTGCTGACCGAAGACGAGAAGGAGCTGGGTGTCTGCGTGGTGGACATCGGTGGCGGCACCATGGACATGTCGCTCTTTACCGGCGGTGCCCTGCGTCACACCAAGGTGATTCCCTATGCGGGCAGCACGGTGACCAGCGACATCGCCTATGCCTTCGGCACGCCGCCGCTGGATGCGGAAGCGATCAAGGTGCGCTACGGCTGCGCCCTCGGCCGCCTGGTCAGCAAGGAAGACAATATCGAAGTGCCCAGTGTCGGCGGTCGCCCGGCGCGCAGCCTGCAACGGCAGACACTGGCGGAAGTGATTGAACCCCGTTACACCGAGTTGCTCTCCATGGTGAATGATGAGCTGGTGCGGGTGCAGAGCGAATTGAAGGCACAGGGGGTCAAGCATCAGCTGGCCGCCGGTGTGGTCTTGACCGGTGGCGCGGCCCAGATCGAAGGCATTGTGGAGTGCGCAGAGCAGATCTTCCAGAGCCAGGTCCGGGTAGGCGAGCCCATGAATATCCGGGGATTGAGTGACTACGTACAGGCACCGGTGTACTCGACTGCGGTCGGGTTGTTGCAGTACGGCCGCACCAACCAATCCACCGGCAGTAACAAGGAATATGCCGCCAAGGCAAGCGTAGGTGGGCTGGTCAAACGGGTCAGCAACTGGTTGCGTGGCGAGTTCTAAAGATTTTGCTGAGTCAGGCAAATAAAGCGGAGAGACAACATGTTTGAATTTATGGATAGCCACACTGACGAAGCCGTCATCAAGGTGATAGGTGTGGGTGGCGGCGGCGGCAACGCAGTCGAGCACATGGTTCGTCAAAACATCGAAGGTGTCGAGTTCATCACCGTGAACACCGACGCCCAGGCACTGCGCAACTCCAGTGCCAATACCACCTTGCAGATCGGCGGTGGCATCACCAAGGGGCTGGGTGCCGGGGCCAACCCGGAAGTGGGTCGTGACGCCGCCATGGAAGACAGGGAAGCGCTGCGCGAGCTGCTGACCGGTTCCGACATGGTGTTCATCGCTGCCGGCATGGGTGGTGGTACTGGTACAGGTGCTGCACCGATCGTGGCCGAAGTGGCCCGCGAGATGGGTATCCTGACCGTTGCCGTCGTGACCAAGCCGTTCTCCTTCGAAGGGAAGAAGCGGATGGGCTTCGCCGCTCACGGCATCGAAGAGCTCTCCAAGAACGTCGACTCCCTGATCACCATCCCCAACGATAAGTTGCTGAAGGTGCTGGGTCGCGGCATCTCCCTGCTGGACGCCTTCAAGGCGGCCAACGACGTGCTGCTGGGTGCAGTACAGGGCATCGCCGAGCTGATCACCCGCCCGGGCCTCATCAACGTCGACTTCGCGGACGTGCGTACCGTGATGCGCGAGATGGGTACCGCCATGATGGGTACCGGCTCCGCCTCCGGTGACGACCGTGCCGAAGAAGCGGCCGAGAAGGCCATCTCCAGCCCGCTGCTGGAAGATGTGGATCTGGCCGGTGCCCGCGGCATCCTGGTCAACATCACTGCCGGCATGGACATGACCATCGAAGAGTTCGAGACCGTGGGTAACGCGGTCAAGGCCTTCGCGTCCGAGAACGCCACCGTGGTGGTGGGTACCGTAATCGACCCGGAAATGCACGACGAACTGCGCGTTACCGTAGTAGCGACCGGTATCGGTGCCGAGCGCAAGCCCGACATCACCCTGGTCAAGAACAACATGGTTCAAGAGCGTCCGGCCCGTCAGCCCCTGATCAGCGAAGCCCTGCAGTCTCGCGTGATGGAAGAGGCCCCGGCCAAGGTGGTGAACGCCGAGCCGCAAGCTCGTCGCGAACCGGATTATCTCGATATTCCTGCGTTCCTGCGCAAGCAGGCAGACTAAGCCTCTGATGGCTCTGGTTTGTTTGTTGCTTAAGGATTGTGCTAAGATGGCCCGGCAACGACCATCTGGTCAGGAATTTGAGCTGTTAAAGCGGATACGCCCATGATTAGACAAAGAACCTTGAAAACGAGTGTCCAGGCCACCGGTGTGGGCCTGCATTCGGGCCGGAAAGTCACTATGACGTTCCGTCCGGCGCCTGTTAACACAGGGATCGTTTACTTGCGTACCGATCTGAATCCTGTGGTCGCGCTGCCAGCCAACGCCGATCAGGTGCGTGATACTGTGCTTTGTACCGCTCTGGTGAACGAAGCCGGTGTTCGCGTGTCGACCATCGAACATCTGTCTGCCGCTCTGGCCGGGATGGGGATCGACAACCTCTATGTCGAGGTTGATGCCCCCGAGATCCCGGTAATGGACGGCAGTGCGCATCCGTTCATCTATCTGCTGCAGGAAGTGGGTATTCGTGAACAGAACGCGCCCAAGCAGTTCGTGCGGATCAAGCAGAGCATCCGGGTTGAAGACGGCGACAAGTGGGCGGAATTCCACCCCTATCGCAACGGCTTCAAGATGGATCTCGAGATCGATTTCCAACATCCGGTGTTTGAAGGCCGCAACCAGCGTTGCGTGCTGGACTTCTCCGGCAGCTCCTTCGTGAAAGAGATCAGCCGTGCCCGTACCTTCGGCTTCATGCGTGATATCGAGTACCTGCGTTCCCAGAACCTGGCACTGGGCGGCAGCCTGGAAAACGCCGTGGTGCTGGATGACTACCGGGTGCTGAACGAAGATGGTCTGCGCTACGAAGACGAGTTCGTGAAGCACAAGATGCTGGATGCCATCGGCGATCTGTACATGTGCAATCGCAGTATCATCGGTGAATTCCGTGCCTACAAGACGGGCCATGCCCTGAACAACAAGCTGCTGCGTGCCCTGCTGGCCCAGCAGGAGGCCTGGGAACTGGTGACCTTCGAGGGTGAGGGCGACAAAGCGCCTATCGCTTACTACGACAACGGTCTGGTTCTGGCCTGATAGCTGTGCAACAGGACGTCGGTCATCTCTCCGCACCGACGTCCTGTCATTTGTTTATTCCATCCTTTAATACCGATTATCTCCCGGTTTTATTGCCCGTGCAGGCCCTTGGCCTCACCTGACCGAGAAGACAGATTTCTATGAGTATTACCCTGATCCTCCACGGTAAGCAGCGCCGCAGGTTGCACTTACCCAAACAACGTCTGGCTTGGGTCGGCGGTATTCTCTTCACTGTATTGGCCTTGGGGGGCGGCTGGCTCTGGCAGAGCTGGCAGCAGAAAATGGAGGCGCTGGAAGTGGCGCTGACCCTGGCGCAGCAGCAAAAATCCACGCAAGGGGCCGATGAAGCCCGCGAACAGCTTGCCATGCTGGCCGCCCAGGTGGGCACCATGCAGGGACAACTTGGTCGCCTCAACGCCCTCGGCGAGCGCCTGACCGAGAAGGCGGACCTCGATCCCGAGGAGTTCAACTTCAAGGAGCTGCCCCCGATGGGCGGCCCTTCCTACGATGCAGACCTGGAAGTCAGCCTGGGTGAACTGCAAGATTCCATGGAACACCTCAGCCGTCAGCTCAGCAGCCGCGAAGAACAGCTGTCGGTACTTGAATCCTTCATCATGAACCACCATATCACCGATGCGGGTTTCATCCCCGGCTCACCGGTCAAGCAGGAGCGTGTCTGGATCTCCTCCGGCTTCGGTGGGCGGGTCGATCCGTTCAACGGTCGCGCCAAGATGCACAAAGGGGTGGATTTCCGCGGCAGGCCCGGCACCCCCATCCTGGCGACAGGCAAGGGGATTGTCAGCTGGGCAGGGCGCCATCCGGAGTTTGGCAACATGGTGGAGATTGACCATGGCAATGGTCTGGTCACCCGCTATGCCCACAATTCCAAGTTGCTGGTGGATGTGGGCACCCTGGTCGATGAGGGCCAGAAGATTGCCCTGATGGGGCGAACCGGTCGTGCAACCGGAGTTCATTTGCATTACGAAGTGTTGAAAGATGGTCGTCAGGTCAACCCCGCGCGCTTTCTGAATGCCAGACGGGGTTAGGTTTTTTCTTCAGGTTCCAGTGACGGAACGCTTATATAACCAAAACAGTTGGTACCCATGATTAGCACACTGCTCACCAAGATTATCGGCAGCCGGAATGACAGAACGCTCAAGGCTTTGCGCAAAATTGTAAAACAAATCAATGCGATGGAGCCTCAGTTCGAGGCACTGTCCGATCAGGAACTGCAGGCGAAGACCGCCGAGTACCGTCAACGTCTGGAGCAGGGCGAAACACTGGAGCAGTTGCTGCCGGAGGCGTTCGCCACCGTCCGTGAAGCCTCCCGCCGTGTGTTCGGCATGCGTCACTTCGACGTCCAGCTGATCGGCGGCATGGTGCTGAACTCCAACCGCATCGCCGAAATGAAGACAGGTGAAGGTAAAACCCTGACGGCCACCCTGCCGGCCTACCTGAACGCCCTGACCGGCCGCGGTGTGCACGTCGTGACGGTGAACGACTATCTGGCCAAGCGTGATGCGGAAGCCAACCGCCCGCTGTTCGCCTTCCTCGGCATGACGGTGGACTGCAACGTGCCCGGCATGGATGCGTCCCAGAAGCGCGATGCCTACGCTGCCGACATCACCTACGGTACCAACAACGAATTCGGTTTCGACTACCTGCGCGACAACATGGCATTCTCGCCGGAGCAGCGTGTACAGCGTCCGCTCAACTACGCGCTGGTGGATGAGGTGGACTCGGTGCTCATCGATGAAGCCCGCACCCCGCTCATCATCTCCGGTCCGGCGGAAGACAGCTCCGCCATGTACACCCAGATCAACAAGTTGATCCCCCTGCTGGTCAAGCAGGACAAGGAAGACTCCGAGGAGTACACCGGCGACGGCCACTACACGGTGGACGAAAAGAACCGCCAGGCGCTGCTGACCGAGAACGGCCAGATCTTCGTGGAAGAGCTGCTCAAGAAAGAGGGACTGCTGGCCGAGGATGACTCCCTGTTCTCCGCCACCAACATCAGCCTGCTGCATCACGTCAATGCCGGCCTGCGCGCGCACACCCTGTTCGAGCGCAACGTCGACTATATCGTCCAGAAGGACGAGATCGTCATCGTCGACGAGCACACCGGCCGCACCATGCCGGGTCGTCGCTGGTCAGACGGTCTGCACCAGGCGGTTGAGGCGAAGGAAGGGGTCAAGATCCAGAACGAGAACCAGACCCTGGCCTCCATCACCTTCCAGAACTACTTCCGTCTGTACGACAAGCTGGCGGGCATGACCGGTACTGCGGATACCGAAGCCTTTGAATTCCAGCAGATCTATGGCCTGGATACCGTGGTCATCCCGACCAACAAGCCGATGGTGCGCAAGGACATGGGCGATCTCGTCTACCTGACCGCCCAGGAGAAATACGCGGCCATCGTGCAGGACATTCGCGAGTGCGTGAAGCGCGGCCAGCCCGTGCTGGTCGGTACCGTCTCCATCGAGAACTCCGAGCTGCTCTCCGGCATCCTGACCAAGGAAAATATCCCGCACAAGGTACTGAACGCCAAGTTCCATGCCATGGAAGCGGAGATCGTCGCCCAGGCCGGCCAGACCGGCGCCGTCACCATCGCCACCAACATGGCCGGTCGTGGTACCGACATCGTGCTGGGCGGCAACTGGCAGGCGGAGATCGCCCAGCTGGAAAACCCGTCAAGCGAGCAGATTGCCGGGCTGAAAGCGGCCTGGCAGGTGCGTCATGACGAAGTGCTGGCGGCCGGTGGCCTGCACATCATCGGTACCGAGCGTCACGAATCCCGTCGTATCGACAACCAGCTGCGCGGCCGTTCCGGTCGTCAGGGTGATCCGGGTTCCTCCCGCTTCTACCTCTCCATGGAAGATACCCTGATGCGGATCTTCGCCTCCGACCGCGTGACCGGCATGATGAAGAAGCTGGGCATGGAAGAGGGCGAAGCCATCGAGCATCCCTGGGTGACCAAGGCCATCGAGAATGCCCAGCGCAAGGTGGAAGGTCGCAACTTCGACATCCGTAAAAACCTGCTCGAGTTCGACGACGTGGCCAACGATCAGCGCAAGGTGGTCTACGAGCAGCGCAACGAACTGCTGGACACCAACGACATCTCCGAGACCATTCACGTCATCCGTGACGACGTCTACGGCGCCATCATCGACGAGTACATCCCGCCCCAGTCCCTGGAAGAAATGTGGGACGTGCCGGGTCTGGAAGCGCGTCTGAAGTCCGATTTCGCCCTGGATCTGCCGCTGCAGCAGTGGCTGGCGGAAGACGACAAGCTGTATGAAGAGAAGCTGCGCGAACGCATCCTGGATGAAGCCACCAAGCTCTATGCCCACAAGGAAGAGCTGGTCGGCAAGGAGGTGCTGCGCAACTTCGAGAAGGCGGTGATGCTGCAAACCCTGGACGGCCTGTGGAAAGAGCACCTGGCGGCCATGGATCACCTGCGTCAGGGCATCCATCTGCGCGGCTACGCCCAGAAGAACCCCAAGCAGGAGTACAAGCGCGAATCCTTCGATCTGTTCACCCAGATGCTGGAAACCCTCAAGCGCGACGTGGTCAGCATCCTGAGCCGGGTACAGGTGCAGGAGCGGGATGTGGAGGCGATGGAAGAGCAGCAGCGCCAGCAGGCCGAAGCCGCTCCCCGTACCTACACCCATGCCACGGCCGAAAACCAGCTGGCTGACGAGGATACGGGTGGGGCCGAGGGCCATACCACCTTCGTGCGCGACGAGCAGAAGATCGGGCGCAATGATCCCTGCCCCTGTGGTTCGGGTAAAAAATACAAGCACTGTCACGGTCAGCTGACCTGACACCCTGCCATGATGAATACACCGCCTTCGGGCGGTGTATTCATTTTCGGACCAAGGAGGGGACGATGAGCAGATTGCCGGCGGGATGGGATGGGGAGGCACATGGGCACTGGCTGCAGGAGAGACGCCAGGAGGCGATCCGTTGTGTGCTGAGCAGGCTGAACGCAGAGACGAACAAATCTGTTCCCCTGCAACTGCAGTTTGCCTATTACCTCTTTTTGTCCGGCGATCCCGCCTCGGCGGCCCAGGTGCTGACGCTGGCGTACCGATCCGCGCCCGATAACACTGAGGTGCTGCGCAATCTCTGTGTCTGCCTCTCGCGCTCCGATCAACATGAGCGGGCCGTGATGCACCTGGTCGAACTGGTGCGGCGCGAGCCGGATGATTATCTGGTCCATGACGGGCTTTGCACTTCCCTTGCCAAGCTAGGACGCCATGAAGAAGCGGCACAAGCGGGAACCCGTGCCCTGACTCTCAAGGATGAGGCCGTCTCGCAGCCTGTCGCAGGGTGGGTGCTGCCGATAGAGGGGCCGGATGACTGGCTCGCGGAGCAGGGGGAGAAGCAGGCAGTCATCGCCTTCTCCTTGTGGGGAGCACAGCCTCGCTATTTGCGGGGAGCGCTCGACAATGTGCTGGCCGCAGCTTACCTCTATCCTGGCTGGCGGGTGCGCTTCTATGTGGATGGCAGTGTCCCTCAGGGGTTTCTGGCCTGCCTGCAGGAACATGGCGCCGAGATAAAGGTGCAGCCCGATGGCCAATCCCAGCGTCAGCGCCTCTGCTGGCGCTTCCAGGTCGCCAATGATCCCGGCGTGGGGCGCTTTCTTGTGCGCGATGCGGACTCCGTGATGAATCTGCGGGAGCGGCTGGCGGTCGATGACTGGCTTGCATCGGGGCGCTGGTTCCATATCATGCGTGACTGGTGGAGCCACACCGATCTGGTGCTGGCCGGCATGTGGGGCGGTGTGGCCGGTGTGCTGCCTCCCCTTGCGCCGCTGATGGCGAGCTATCAGCCCAGTACCATGGAAACACCGAACATCGACCAGTGGTTCTTGCGAGACTGTTTATGGCGCTATCTGCGCCAGAGCGCGCGGGTACACGATCGTTGTTTCACTCCGCCCGGTGCGGTGCCCTGGCCGCAGGTTGCGCCGCCGGGCAATGAGCATGTCGGGCAGGATCTCTTCAGGGCCCGGGGGGATCAGCAGGCCATTCGGCTTGCCCCCTGGATCGCCCGTTTGCCGTGTTTACGCTGAGGACAATGATGGAACAGAAGAAACGGATCTGGGTGGCGGTGGGCGTCATCGAGAACGAACGGGGCGATATCTTCATCGCCAAACGCTCAGCCGATCGCCATCAGGGGGATCGCTGGGAGTTTCCTGGTGGCAAGGTGGAGTCGGGGGAGGATCTGCTCACCGCGCTGGACAGGGAATTGTGGGAAGAGATCGGGATCCGGGTGCAGGATTGTGCCCCCTTCATGGAGCTGCACCACGATTACCCCGACAAGCAGGTCTTGCTGGATATCTGGAAGGTGACCCGCTTCCACGGCGAGCCCTTTGGCAAGGAGGGGCAGGAGTGTCGCTGGGTGCCACTGGCCTCGCTGCACGAATACCGCTTCCCGGATGCCAACGGCCCCATCGTCGCGCGGTTGCAGGCCTCGCTTGCCTGAAAGGGAATCGATACCAACGAAAAAGGGCCTGAGGGCCCTTTTTTGATCGTGAAGTGTTTATTGCCAGGGATCGCCCTGTTCCGAATCGGGCAGCAGATCCGGGTTGATCTCGCCCGGGATGCGCTTCTGTTCATCCGCCCACTCGCCGAGGTCGATCAGCTGGCAGCGCTTGCTGCAGAAGGGGCGAAACGGGCTCTGCGGACCCCATTCGATCTCGCTCTGACAGGTCGGGCACTTTACCTTGGTCACCATGGGGCGCTCCTCAACAACAGGCGAGCTGGAAGGAGACGTCGCCTATCTGCTGTTCCGTCGTCGGCAGGAAGCGCAGGGCGAAGCGGTTCTTGTGGCCGCTCAGGGTCGGATAGCAGGGCTGGGTGCCCGCCAGACGGATGCGGATCAGTTCAGCCCCTTCGGCGGTATCCTGGAAGAAGCCGTTGGTGGCCACCTGGTCGCTGAAGTTGCCCGACTCGCGCCACAGGCGCAGCAACAGGGAGATGGCGTTCATCAGCAGGGTGATGTCACTCAGCCATTGCTGCATCTGCTGGTGGCGGGTGACGGCCGGGGTCGCCAGCCAGTGGTGCAGTTGCGGCACATCGAAGGCGCACAGACCTCCCGGAATGGAGAAGCGCTGACGAATGGAGCCGAGCAGGCGATCCTCTTTCAGACGGGCGCCGGGGCGCGGGGAGTTTAGCAGGTTGCGGGAGAGCTGGGTACTCTCCTGCTGCATCCGCTGGATCTGCTCGAGATCGACGTCAGGCAGACTGGCCCAGTGGCTCAGGCGTTGGCCGAGGCGCTCCAGATCCTTGATCAGATCGGCACGCAGGTCACCACGCTCCAGCAACTCCTGCAAATCGAACAACCCCTTGAAGAAGGCGATATGTGCCCAGGACTGGTCACTCTCCAGATTGTCGCGGATCTGGGAAAACAGGGACTCCAGACGAAGATAGGTCCGGCTTTTTTCATTGAGGGGAAAATCGTAAATCATGCCTAATCCTGGCCAGCCATAAACCGGCCTAGTGTACTCACAGTTGGTGGGCTTGTTGAGAGGCAAATGCCAGATATGTCTGGTGCAGGGCGAAAATTCGCTGCCAGATGGTCTCACTCGTACCACTCTGGTTGTCCAGGACGTCGTCGGCCATCGCCAGGCGCTCGCTGCGGCTCGCCTGGGACGCCAGTATCGCCTGGGCCTGTTCCCGAGTGACGCCATCGCGGCGGCAGGTACGCTCGATTTGCGTCGCTTCGTCCACATCGATCACCAGTACCCGATCGGCGAGGGAAGTGAGCCTGTTTTCCACCAGCAAGGGGACGACCAGCAGGCAGTAGGGGGAGCGGGTTGCCGCACACTGGCGCAGCATCTCGGTGCGGATGAGGGGATGGAGCAGGGCATTGAGCCACTCCTTGGCCTGCGAATCGGTGAAGATCCGCTCTCGCAGCCGGCGGCGATCGAGCTGGCCATCGGGGGCAACGACATCCGGGCCAAAATGGGCGGCGATGGCAGCCAGAGCAGGGGTGCCGGGCTCCACTACCTCGCGGGCGATGATGTCCGCATCCACCACCTCGATGCCCAGCTCGGCAAAGCGGTTGGCAACCGTGGTCTTGCCGCTGCCGATTCCCCCTGTGATTGCGACTACATACATGGGTCAGAGATCCTTTTGCTAGAGCACGACATCAAGATACCAGCGGGTGATGCTATCGCCCCACAGCAGCGTTATCCAGCCCGCGATGGTGAGATAGGGGCCAAAGGGAATGGGTTTGCCCTGGTGGTGGTTGCGCAGCAGGATGAGACCGATGCCGATGATGGCGCCCGCCAGCGAAGAGAGCAGCAGCACGATGGGCAAGGCTTGCCAGCCGAGCCAGGCGCCCAGCGCCGCCAGCAGTTTGAAATCCCCGTACCCCATCCCTTCCTTGCCGGTCAGCAGCTTGAAGGTCCAGTAGAGGCTCCAGAGCACCAGGTAACCCGCCATGGCGCCGACCACCCCATCGGCCAGGGGCACGAAACCGCCCGCCAGATTGAACAGCAGGCCACCCCAGAGCAGGGGCAGGGTGAGCTGATCCGGCAAGAGCATCTTGTCCAGGTCGATGAAGGTCAGTGCGACCAATGTCCAGGTGAGCAACAAAGCGGCAAGGGTGCCCCAGCCGGGGGAAAGCGCGGCTGCTACCGAGACCGACAGCAGGGCGGTGAGCAGCTCGACCAGGGGATAGCGAGCCGAAATGGGGGCGTGGCAGTTGCGGCAGCGCCCCCTGAGCCATAGCCAGCTCAGTAGGGGAATGTTCTCCAGCGCCCCTATGGGGTGGTCGCAGTGGGGGCAGCGGGAGCGAGGTACCATGAGGTTGTATCGTCCGGTTGCAGGAGGAGTCTCTTCACCGTCACCGAAATAGTCGCTGTATTCGGCATGCCAGGCCCGCTCCATCATGATGGGCAGGCGATGGATCACCACGTTCAGGAAGCTGCCCACCATCAGGGAGAAAAGGAAAATCAAGGAGAGATAGAGCCAGGGCAAGCCCTGGGCCAGTTCGATCAAAGGCACCATAGATCAATCGCTTGTGTCGGGAACGGGGATGACAGATGGCCGGGGGAAATGCACCGCCCGGCCCTCTGTCGAGGGGGTCAGTGTATCACAGAGCCCAGCTTGAAAATGGGGAGGTACATGGCCACGACCATGCCGCCGACCAGCACCCCGAGCACCACCATGATGATGGGTTCGAGCAGGCTGGTGAGGCCGTCGACCATGTCGTCCACCTCCTGTTCGAAAATGGCGGCGACCTTGGAGAGCATGTCGTCGATGGCGCCGGATTCCTCACCGATCATCACCATCTGGGTCACCATGTCGGGGAAAAGATCCACGGTGCGCATGGCGACGTTGATCTGCATGCCGGCCACCACCTCGTTGCGAATGGCCATGGTCGCAGTGCGATAGACATAGTTGCCCGATGCTCCGGCCGCCGAGACCAGGGCATCCACCAGTGGGATACCGGCGGAGAAGGTGGTGGAGAGGGTGCGTGCAAAACGGGCCATGGCCGCCTTGTGCAGTATGTTGCCCACCACGGGAATGGTGAGGATGAACTTGTCCGTGTTGTCCCTGACCTTCTGGGATTTTCGCCAGGCCCGCACATAGAGGAAGACGGCGAGAGCCGCGCCGCCAAAGATGGCGTACCACCACTCCTGCATAAAGCGGGAGATGGCGATGACGAACCGGGTAAAGGCGGGCAGCTCGGCACCGAAGCTCTTGAAGATATCCTCGAACTGGGGAATGACGAAGAGCAGCAGGATGGAGGTGACGACGATGGCCACCAGAATGACCATGGACGGATAGAACATGGCCTTCTTGATCTTGGATTTGAGGGCTTCGTTCTTCTCGCGGTAGATGGCGATACGGTCGTAGATGGTCTCCAGGGCACCGGATTGCTCCCCGGCCTCGACCAGGTCGCAATAGAGATCGTCGAAGTAACGGGGGTGACGGTGCAACGCCTCGGACAGCGG
The DNA here is from genome assembly GCF_017939255.1 of Aeromonas sp. Prich7-2. NCBI lineage: Bacteria > Pseudomonadati > Pseudomonadota > Gammaproteobacteria > Aeromonadales > Aeromonadaceae > Aeromonas > Aeromonas sp. Prich7-2. The sequence goes on along the minus strand of NZ_JAGKRI010000023.1, from coordinate 2,348 downwards.
GGTACCTGTCTCCACATCGGCGGCGATCTGGCCGATCAGTTCGCGCACCGCCGCCTTTTCATGGCCGCGTGCGATGATCTGCAGGCTCTGTACCAGGGGCACGCCGGCGGAGAGCATGGTGGTGATCTGGCGGGAGATGACGGCGATGTCCATCGGCTTGATCCGGGCGCCGCCCTTGGAGAACAGCCCCTGCCCCTGCTTGCTGACCTTGGTGACATTGACGCCCTGCTTGCGCAGCTCGGCCTTGACGGTGGTGATGCTGTCGGCTTGCAGCTCGCCGGAGACCTTCTGTCCCTTGCGGTTGACGCCGTGCCAGCGGTAGGAGAAGACTTTTTTCGGTGCGTTGCGTTTTTGAGCTAATGTGGCCATCACTGCATCCTGCAATTGGGCGACGGTGGCCGGATGCTGCTGCCTGTCCGGCTCATCTTGGCTTGAAGAAGGTCATCGGGGTGATGGCAGCGGCTTCACCCGGCGAGATGACTCGGGCACTGCGAACTCAGTTGGTGGTGATCCTGTTGATTTCGGCCAGGCTGGTGACGCCAAGACGCGCTTTCTCGAGGCCGGATGTACGCAGGGTGCGCATCCCTTCTTTTTGGGCTATCGCGGCAATCTGCAGCGAGTTGGCTCCCTGCATGATGAGTTTGGCGATGTTGTCGGACATCAGCATGATCTCATAGATGCCGACCCGGCCTCTGTAGCCTCCCGAGCACTCCTTGCATCCCACGGGCTTGAACAGCCGCAACCCGGCGGCCAGTTGCTGCTGGGTGAAGCCCAGCTCCAGCAACTCGGCTTCCGGCACCACTTCCGGCGCCTTGCAGTGATCGCAGAGTTTGCGGGCAAGGCGCTGGGCCATGATGAGGGTGACCGAAGAGGCGATGTTGAAGGCCGGCACCCCCATGTTCATCATCCGGGTAAGCGTTTCTGCCGCCGAGTTGGTGTGCAGGGTGGAGAGCACCAGGTGACCGGTCTGGGCGGCCTTGATGGCGATCTCGGCGGTTTCCAGATCCCGTATCTCCCCTACCATAACGATGTCGGGATCTTGGCGCAGGAAGGAGCGCAGGGCGCTGGCGAAGGTGAGCCCTGCTTTGGGATTGATCTGCACCTGGTTGACGCCGGGCAGGTTGATCTCGACCGGATCTTCGGCGGTGGAGATATTGACCTCGCTGGTGTTGAGGATGTTGAGGCCGGTATAGAGTGACACCGTCTTGCCTGACCCCGTCGGGCCGGTCACCAGGATCATGCCCTGAGGTTTGGAGAGGGCGTGCAGGTATTGCGTCTTCTGCCGGTCGTCAAAGCCGAGCTGATCGATATTGAGCCGGGCGGCCGAGGAGTCCAGCAACCGGATCACGATCTTTTCGCCCCACATGGTGGGCAGGGTGTTGACCCGCATGTCCATGGATCTGTTGCGTGAGATCTTGAGCTTGATCCGGCCATCCTGGGGCAGGCGCCGTTCGGCAATGTCGAGCCGCGCCATCACCTTGAGGCGAGCCGCGAAGCGGTTGGCCAGGTTGACCGGCGGCGTGGCGACTTCGTGCAGTATGCCGTCTACCCGAAAGCGGATCCGGTACTTGGTCTCGTAGGGTTCGAAATGCAGGTCGGAGGCCCCGCGCTTGATGGCATCCATCATGATCTTGTGGATGTATTTGACGATGGGGGCGTCATCGTCCGCGGTGTTGACGCTCTCGTCGAGGCGGGAACTCTCGTCGGAGACCTCGAGTTCGGAGATCTCGGCCTCGTCGATATGATCCATGCCCAGGGTATCCTGCTCGCTCTCCATCAGCTTGCCGATGGCGGCGGTCAGCTTGCTCTCTTCAACCAGCAGGGCTTCTGTATGCAGGCCGAAGCTGAAGCCAAAATCTTCCAGAGCCGACACATTGGTCGGATCGGACATGGCGATATAGAGGGTATGCCCCTGGGTGTAGATGGGCAGGACATGGTGCTTTTCAATCAGCTTTTGATTGAGGTATTTCTGCGGGATCTCGGCGAGATCGAAGGCCGCCAGATCCAGCAGAGGTACCCCATATTCCAGCTCGCAGAAATCGGCGAGGGCTTTGCTGTCGAGGATGTCGTTTTCAATCAGGAAGGTGACAAAGGGCTTGCGCTGCGCCTTGGCCTGGCTCAGATAGCGCTGTGAGTCTGGCTCACTGAGGAGGGAAGAAGCGGCCAGGCTGGTGGCCAGGCCGCTATTGAGGCTAGAGGTCATTCATGTACAGGATCTTTAGCGCCAACCAATTGAAATAGATATAAAAAAGGCTTCGTTTGTGATCTAATTTTATCGCCAAACAAAATCAACACGCGCGAAGCCTATGACCATTATTAATGCTAATCACTATCTGGAGCAACTCCTG
>NZ_JAGKRI010000198.1:0-3697 GCF_017939255.1 Aeromonas sp. Prich7-2 | reverse complement strand
TAGGCCGAGGGTCTTTTTAGGACAGTCAGGCGCGATTCTCATCGTGGCGCGGAGAACATTCTCCATCAAGACGCCGGATAGATTTAAGCAAGCCAACCACAACACCCGAAATCAAGGTTGCAAAAAAGGGGGTGACCATAGATTTTGTTTTGGGGATGACGGTGCCGGCTGCCCTATTTTTGCTGGTAGGTGGTATCCGTGATGGTCACTGACGGGAAGGTCTGCCCCCCTTTGATGGCGGCCCGGGTCTGCGCCTTTGCCGCTTCGTCAATCCAGAGCAGGCCGCCGAAGCTGTAACCCGAGTTGGAGCCGTCAAGGGGCCAGTAGAGCAAGTCGCTCTGGGGGGTTGCCGGCACCTTGGGCAGGCGTACCCAGCGCCAGGCGCCGGCCCGGGTATAGGGCACCTGATAGGCGGGGACGAAGCTGGCGAGCTCATAGAGTCGCTGCTGGATCTGGCGGGAGAGGTCGGCCTTCTTGCCGAAATCGAACGCCTTGTCGTATTGCTCCACCAGGGCAGAGATCCTGTCGTCATCGATGTTCATGATGTTGTTGGTCTGGGGCTTGTTGGCATTGACCTTATGGAAGTGTTCCCAATAGGCGGGATAGCGACCACCGCTCCAGGCCATCCAGGCACTCTGGTGTTTTTTCTCCAGCATGGATTTGAAGCCGGAAGACGCATCCATCAGATTGAGCTCGAGGTTGAGCCCCGCCTTTTTCGCCTCTTCCCGCAGCAAGGTGAGGCGCTGTGCATGTTCCGCCGTGGTGTAGGTGATGCTGAGGGAGAGGGGCTGGCCCTTGTCATTTCGCAAGATGCCATCCGGCCCGGTCTTAGTGAAGCCCGCCTTGGCAAAGAATTCGCGAGCAAGGGCGGGATCGAAGGGGCGCGCCTTGAGGTCGGTATTGGTGAAATCACCCTGGCCCGAGCCATAGGTGTTGAGACGCTGGTAGTCCCCCCGCAGCAGGGTCGCGATCATCTTGTCCAGGGCGAGGGCGTGCTGGATGCCGAGTCTGACGTCGAGATTGCTCAGCAAGGGATCGGCGGTGTTGAGATAGAGCCCCATGGGGGGCTGAGGCGTCTGGTTGTAGAACCAGAGCCGCTCGATATAGCCCTTCTCGAATTCGGCGGTCTTGCTCTTGTCGTGCCACCAGTTGGGCATCACGAGGGGGAAGGTGTCGAGCTCACCGCGCAGGAAGTGCTGCCAGGCGATGTTCTGATCCCTGAGCACCTTGATCTCGATGCGATCCGGATTGAAGCGGTGCTGGAAGTAGCGCTCGTCGTTCCCCCACCAATCCTTGACCCGGTCGAAGGTCACCGACTTGCCCTTCCTGAGCTCGCCAATCTGGTAGGGGCCGGTGACCGGCAGCACCTTCCAGTTGTACTCCTTGACCCAGTTGGCGGTCAGCTTGATGGCGTGGCTGGGCTCCGGGGTGAAGGGGAGAGCTTCGAGCAGATCTTCCCGGCTCTTCTCGGTGCCGCTGGTGATGGCGAGGGTGTGATCGTCAAACTTGGTCACTTCGCTTATCTGGGTGCTGTAGTAGTTGTTGTACCAGGGGTCGTTGATCTCCTTGCTGCGCATCATCTTGAGGGTGAAGACCCAGTCGTCCGCAGTGACGGGCTGGCCGTCCGACCAGCGGGCCTTGGGGTTGATACGAAAATAGAGCGTCTTGTTATCCGCGCCGAAAGCCCACTGGTTGGCCAGCATGGGGATGGGATTGCGCGTCACGGGATGGGTGCTCAGGAGCGGCAGGTTGGTCTCGCGCACGTAGGCCGCAAAGCCGCCGTTGGAATCCGGTCCGTATTTGCGCAAGGTGAGCGGAAAGCTCGACATGAAATCCCGGAAGGTGCCGCCTCGCTTGGCCTCGGGGTCTGCATAGACGGGATCGGTGTCGTTGTTCTCCCATTTGAGATCTGCCGGCAGGGTGGCACTCCAGCCGAACGGGCTCCAGCAGAAGGGGAGCAGCATGGCCGTGACCCGCATGATGCCTGGTAAAGAGGGGATGATCGAAAATGACGGATGACGCATGTCCTTGCTCTCCTGATGATGGCGTCCTGCCGAAATAACGGGGTGGGCCCAAGAGGGCCTGACCCATGATGGGAAGTTTCCCGGGCGAGGTCAATCCTCGGTTTGGGTCTTCAAGAAGCGCATCTTGCCCCCCAGCAGATGCACCACGAAGCCGAGCAACACCAGACCCGAGCCCAGCCATTGCAGGGGAGTGGGGTGTTCATCGAGCAGCAGGGCGGCGGCCACCATGCCGACACAGGGCACCAGCAGGGAGAGGGGGGCAACCTGGGCCACCGGATAGCGCATCAGCAGCCTCCCCCACAGGCCATAACCGAGCCAGGTGGCGATAAACGAGAGATAGAGCACGCACAAGACGCCCTGCCAACGGATGTTGAGCAGGCTGCTTGCGATGAGTTCGGGCCCCTCGAACAGCCAGGAGAGCGCGAAGAAGGGCAGGATGGGCACCAGCCCGCCCCAGGCGACCAGGCTCGGCAGAGAGGTGCGATAGCGCAGACCTATCTGGCGATTGATGACGTTGCCAAGGCCCCAGCAGGCGGCTGCGCACAGCGTCAGCACAAACCCGATGAGGGTGAGGTTGCCCTCGCCATGGGTGGCAATGAGATAAAGACCTGCTCCCGCCAGCGGCAGTGCCACCCAGTGGTGGGGCTGCCAGCGCTCTCCGAGCCAGATCATGGCGAACAGCAGGGTGAAGACCACCTGGGATTGCAGCACCAGGGAGGCCATGCCGGCGGGCATGCCGAATTTCATGGCGCAGAACAGGAAGGCAAACTGGCCCAGGCTGATCGCACCGCCATAGGCCAGCAGCCAGCGCCAGGGCATGGCAGGCCTGGGGACCAGCAGAATGGCCGGGAAGACGACTCCGACGAAACGCAGTGCTCCCAGCAGCAGTGGGGGGATGCCTTCCAGCCCCCACTTGATGGCGACGAAGTTGAGTCCCCAGCAGAGAATGACCAGGGCGGCCAGACACTTGTCCTTGGTTTGCATGCGGCATCCTTGTTTGAGCGGCGCCCGCACGGCAGGGCGCCGAAGGGGTCGAGCATACCTGCTACAGGGTGGGCACCGTCAAGGGCGCAGGTGTCTACCTGCACACCGGGCGAGCGCGGGCGGGCTAAGCTAAAAAGTGAGCGCCCCGATTGACGGGTTGGCGTCGATGGCTAACCGGAGGTATTCCATCTTAAATGCGAAAGGGGACTCCCTCCGACGTAGGTGGGAGGGGAATTTCGCCGGGGCGTCAGCCCCGCTGGTTTTGAATGTATTGCTTGATCACCTCCAACGGTGCTCCGCCGCAAGAGCCCGCAAAGTAAGAGCGTGACCAGAGTACGGGTTTGCTGTAAGCACCTCTCAAGTCCAGAAATTCATTACGCAGTCGCCTTGATGTGACCGCCTTTAACGAGTTCACCAGTACCGATAGCTGCACCGTTGGCGCGTACTCTATCAGCATGTGAACATGATCAGCCTCTCCGTCACACTCTTTCAGTTCCGCACCAAAATCTCTGCAAACCTCTGCCGCACACTGACCTAAGGAAACGTGATGCAGATCCCCCAATATCGGCTTTCGATACTTGGTGATAAACACCAAATGTACGTGCAAAGCGTAGGCCGCATGGCGTGATTTATTAATTTTAGTGAATTGCATTCTGTCACTCAATCGGGCTTAATAGATATGGCAATAA
>NZ_JAGKRI010000197.1:0-427 GCF_017939255.1 Aeromonas sp. Prich7-2 | reverse complement strand
CGATGGGCACCGTGGGCCCGCAGTAGTCGATAAAGAGCTTTTCCCCCGCCTTGTGGATCTGGCGCATGGAGCGCTTTTGCAACTGACACCAGGACTTGTAACGGTCACAGAACTGGGAGTAGCTGTAACAGCTATTGGGATAGCGCTGGGTGTACTCCTCCCAGAGCAGCTGTTTGGAGACCCCCTTGCGCTTGAGCTCCTGATGGACAGAGGGCCAATCCGGCACAACATGGCGGGCCGAGATGGTGGTATCGGCCTGCGGATAGAACAGGGCAGCCAGTCGGCCATCATCAAGCTCGGTAGGTAAGGGCCAGGTAAGGCCGAGCGCCTGGGCACTTTTGAGGAGTTTCTGGATGGAGCCGACACTGACCTTGGTACAGATACTGATTTGGCGAACAGAGAGGTCAGCTTCCAGCCGCAGTCGCAG
>NZ_JAGKRI010000196.1:0-293 GCF_017939255.1 Aeromonas sp. Prich7-2 | reverse complement strand
CGGCCATCATCAAGCTCGGTAGGTAAGGGCCAGGTAAGGCCGAGCGCCTGGGCACTTTTGAGGAGTTTCTGGATGGAGCCGACACTGACCTTGGTACAGATACTGATTTGGCGAACAGAGAGGTCAGCTTCCAGCCGCAGTCGCAGCACTTCACGAATTTTACGCATTGCAATCCTCTTGGCAGACATAGGCTCTTCCCTGGCAAAAGGGAGAGCGTATCAAAGGTTTTTAAATCAATGCGTTAAGGATGATTCCGGTGAATGTGAACAGTGATTCCGGGATGTTGAACACTG
>NZ_JAGKRI010000195.1:0-299 GCF_017939255.1 Aeromonas sp. Prich7-2 | reverse complement strand
GGATTGAAGCGTTGCTCATGGTGATGACCTGTAGCCTGATGATTTACGCAGCGTTGGAGCACCGGATCCGGCAGGGATTAGTGGAGCAGAATCGCAGTGTGGCGGATATGAAAAAGAAACCGACCCAGCAGCCGACGGCCCGTTGGATCTTTTTGCGCTTTGGTGGCATCCATGAATATCGACTGGGAGAAGCTCCGCCACAAGTAACGGAGCTAACAGGAGACCAGCAGATCATTTTGGAGGTATTGGGTGAGCGCTATCGGCAAATTTATTCCTAAATCAGGTGCGGAATGTCGGTT
>NZ_JAGKRI010000194.1:0-580 GCF_017939255.1 Aeromonas sp. Prich7-2 | reverse complement strand
GCCAGTCCGCAGGCCAAGAAGAAGTGGAGCGAGTTGCCGGAGCAGTTCGAAGCCCGGCTGCTGACCCGGACGGTAAACGGCAAGGAGCGGCAGGTGCTGACCTCGCTCACCGACCCGCTGCGCTTCCCGGCCAGCGAGTTGATGGAGCTATACCAGAATCGCTGGGAAATCGAGCTGGGCTATCGGGAGATGAAACATAGCCTGCAACAGCACCGGCTGACGCTGCGCAGCAAGAAACCCGATGGAGTAAGGCAGGAGCTATGGGGCTTGGTATTGGCCTATAACCTACTGAGATATCAGATGGTTAGGATGGCGGCGAGCTTAAAGGGCTATACGGCCAGCCAGTTGAGCTTTCACATGGCATCGGTGTATCTGCTGCATGAACTCAGTTGCCTGCCGTTTGTGTCACCGGGCATGGTTCCAGGGCGTGTCGCTGAGTTGGACAAACAGGCAGAGCAGTTCAAGTTACCCGCCCGCCGAGAACGAAGTTACCCAAGGTGCATCAAAGCCAAACCACAGAAGTATGCGACGAGAAAACCTAGTAAAAACAATGCCAGTCAGGCTTAACTGACTGGCATTA
>NZ_JAGKRI010000193.1:0-293 GCF_017939255.1 Aeromonas sp. Prich7-2 | reverse complement strand
AACGAGCGCCCGTTCAAGCAGCTGCCCGGTAACCGACGCGAGGCGTTTGAGCAGTTGGACCGCCCGGCACTGGGGTCACTACCGGTGCATCCCTATCGCTATGTCGCCATCAAAACGGTCAAGGTCAACATCGACTATCACGTCAGTTATGAGCAGCACCATTACTCGGTGCCGCACCAGTATGTGGGTCAGCAACTGGAGCTCCATGCGGGCGATACCCTGCTTCAGGTCTATCACCAGCAACAGCTGGTCGCGAGCCATCCGCGTAAAACCATCCCGGGGATGAGCACACT
>NZ_JAGKRI010000022.1:0-1105 GCF_017939255.1 Aeromonas sp. Prich7-2 | reverse complement strand
ATACCAATCAGATTAAAGATGTGATCTAATTGCTCTATTCTGGTTTCACTGTACTCAGTATGTCCGATCCAATCGATTTCTTGGCCCTCGCCAAGGCAGAAACCAACGCCAGGAAACGCATGCGATTCCTGGCGTTAGCACACTTTCAAGAAGGTCATTCCAGAACTGACATTGCCCGCTTTCTCAAAGTCAGCCGCACAAGTGTCAACAAATGGGTGAGCAACTTCTTGCTACACGGCGTGGCGGGGCTGGATAGTGTCCGTCCACCAGGCCGACCCGCCAAGCTCGGCGCCGAACAGCTATCCCAGCTTAGCGAATATATCGACCAACAAAGCCGGCTGGCCATCGGGGGACGACTGCAAGGTACTGATATTCAAACGTATATCGAACGAGAGTTTGGTGTGGCCTATGAACTCTCCAATGTCTACCGCCTCCTCAGAGAGCTGGGGTTTTCCTGGATAACCAGTCGCTCACGACATCCGAAGCAGGATGGGCAGGTGCAGGAAGCTTTTAAAAAACTTCCAGCTGGAAACGATCCTTAACATCCCGGGTCATGTTGCGCTTGCCAATGTCGATGTCTGGTTTCAGGACGAAGCCCGGTTTGGTCAACAAAATACGACTACCCGACTGTGGGCCAGGCGTGGCAGTCGCCCCCGAGCTATTCAGCAACAACAATTCGAGTACGTCTATCTCTTCGGTGCCGTCTGCCCTGCAACCGGGACAACGGAAGCCTTGCTCAGTCCTCTGGTAAACCGGGAGGTGATGAAGCAGCACTTGGCACTGATTGCAGCACGAACAAAGCCGGGTCGTCATGCGGTGGTGATCATGGACGGCGCCGGATGGCATACCATGGAATGTGCGGATGACTTCCCCAATCTCAGCCTGATCAAGCTCCCTCCCTATTCTCCCGAACTCAATCCCATTGAACAGGTATGGAGCTGGCTTCGTCAGCATGTGTTGGCTAATCGCAGCTTCAAGGATTACGACGACATCCTTGATGCCTGCACATCGGCCTGGAAGCACTTTATTGCCGATGTGGAGCGGGTGATGTCACTTTGTAGCCGAGATTGGATAAAACTGACCTAATGTTTAATCCGATTGGTAT
>NZ_JAGKRI010000192.1:0-350 GCF_017939255.1 Aeromonas sp. Prich7-2 | reverse complement strand
GTATTCACGCAGCGATACCTAGCTTATGCTAAGTGGGTTTCCCCATTCGGAAATCCGTGAGTCGTAATGTCTCTTACCGACTGCTCACGGCTTATCGCAGGTTAGTACGTCCTTCATCGCCTCTGACTGCCAAGGCATCCACCATGCACGCTTAGTCACTTAACCATACAACCCCAAGAAGTGTCGGTGAAACCGGCACGGCTTGTTGCTGTACAACAAGGACCAAATAAAATTTGGTTTTCGCCAAGAAGTTTCCAAAGCACTTGTAACAAATGTTTGAGAACTACTTTTTAAATCAGCTTTCCAGATTGTTAAAGAGCATGTTTGCAACGGCGCAAGGCCGAAGAAAA
>NZ_JAGKRI010000191.1:0-299 GCF_017939255.1 Aeromonas sp. Prich7-2 | reverse complement strand
GGCATGGCGGATGCCGTGCAACAACAACTGGAACAGGCAAGTACCTACGAAGGGCTGCCCTTCATCGAGCGGCTAAGCCTGCTGGTCGAACACGAACAACTGAGCCGGGAGCAGCGTAAACAAGCTCGGCTGGTCAAGCAGGCGAGGCTCAAACTCCAGGCCACGGTGCAAGAGGTGGACTACCAGTCTGCACGCAACCTGGAGCGGTCACAGGTGGCAAACCTGGCCCAAGGAGAGTGGCTGCGCCGGGGCCAGAACCTGCTCATTACCGGCCCCTGTGGCTGCGGAAAAACCTACCT
>NZ_JAGKRI010000190.1:0-341 GCF_017939255.1 Aeromonas sp. Prich7-2 | reverse complement strand
CTCCAGGCCACGGTGCAAGAGGTGGACTACCAGTCTGCACGCAACCTGGAGCGGTCACAGGTGGCAAACCTGGCCCAAGGAGAGTGGCTGCGCCGGGGCCAGAACCTGCTCATTACCGGCCCCTGTGGCTGCGGAAAAACCTACCTAGCCTGTGCGCTGGGCTACCAAGCCTGTCAGCAGGGGCACAGCACTCGTTACTACCGGCTGCCGCGTCTGCTACTTGAGCTGAGCCAGGCCAAGGTAGATGGCAGTTACGCCAGACTGCTGGGTCAACTGGCAAGGATAGAGCTGCTGATCCTGGATGACTGGGGACTGGAAGCGGTGAATGCCGAGCAGCGCAA
>NZ_JAGKRI010000189.1:0-622 GCF_017939255.1 Aeromonas sp. Prich7-2 | reverse complement strand
GCCTGATTTTCACAGATGAGCTCAAGGATCACTTGATTCAGCTCTGGCCGGTGATCACGACTATAACCACGCACCAGTTGCAGCTTACCGACCAGATCCCCATCGGCACAGTCATAGGCGCCATCGACGTGGAAGCTGGTAATATCGAGGTGCACTGCGGTGCTTTTGAGCCCCAGCCGCTCGACAACTTGCGCCGCCATCACCTGATACAAGGCGCTGACATCGGCCTCAAAGAGGGCATCGAGACAGCGACCGAGCACATCATCATTGAGGTCATCAGCACAGATCCCGGGGCCAATCAGGCGCTCAACCGGCTTGTTAGCGAAGAATTGCGGGAACATGTGCAGGGTGCTGCTGTGAAAGCCGAGGCCGTTCACTATCATGGCGACCAAGGCTTCACCATGTGAGACCTTGAAAGGCGGGGTTTTGGGGAGCAAGGCATCGATCATGCGGGCAATGCCCAGTTCCTGGCAGAGTGCGGCGACCAAACCAAGGTGATCGAGGTTACGGATCGAGATAGCGGGTGCGGCCATGATGATCTACCTGCAAAAGAGAGTAATAGATCAGAACGGCCGATCGCCGTCAAGCACTGAAAATAGCAAAATCAGGTGCGGAATGACGG
>NZ_JAGKRI010000188.1:0-346 GCF_017939255.1 Aeromonas sp. Prich7-2 | reverse complement strand
AGATGCATCAGACCAAGAAAGGCAATCAGTGGCACTTTGGCATGAAGGCCCACATTGGTGTCGATGCCAAGAGTGGCCTGACCCACAGCCTAGTCACCACCGCGGCCAACGAGCATGACCTCAATCAGCTGGGTAATCTGCTGCATGGAGAGGAGCAATTTGTCTCAGCCGATGCCGGCTACCAAGGGGCGCCACAGCGCGAGGAGCTGGCCGAGGTGGATGTGGACTGGCTGATCGCCGAGCGCCCCGGCAAGGTAAGAACCTTGAAACAGCATCCACGCAAGAACAAAACGGCCATCAACATCGAATACATGAAAGCCAGCATCCGGGCCAAGGTGGAGCACCC
>NZ_JAGKRI010000187.1:0-4735 GCF_017939255.1 Aeromonas sp. Prich7-2 | reverse complement strand
AACCTGGCCAGAAGGAGGCAATATCAATATGATGCACGGCGACAGCAGGGTGATGGTGGTGGTGTGTTTGGAGACAGCCAGTTTACCAGCACCCTGTCTGTCAACTTCCACTTCCCCAAGATCCCGCGAAGAACCTTTTTTATTGCCTCGCCCACAGCAAAGAAAAAGCGCGGCTGCCGGTCGGCAGTCGCGCTTTGCTTACTCTCTCGGTGTTATCCCGCCCTTGGCGAGGCGGAATTCAACCCGGGGTTGCCGAGCCAACCCCGGGCTCGATGGGAAAGACTTACTTGGCGCTGCACTCCTGGATGATGACGCTGCCCACCTCGCCGGAAGTCTGAGTCGGGTCAACCTTCACCAGGAAGCTCCACAGACCCTGTTCCAGCGTGATGCTGTTGTTGCCCATGCCACCGTCGCCGTGCTGGAGCGGGTAAACCTGCTCGGGCTCCAGTGCGATCAGGGTGCCACCGGCATCCTTCACGAAGAACTGCTTGCTCCAGTTGTCATCGTCGTTGGCAAACTTGAAGTCAAAGCTGCCCGCGTAGTTGAAGGCGGCCTGATAGATGGCGAGGTTGCCTTCCATCCCCTTGTAGCTCAGCTGGTAGGCCGGCTGGGCGTTCCAGTCGCTCAGACTGCCGCGCACATAGAGCGGGAAGCCGAGCGGATTGCCCGCGACGGTATCCAGCACCTTGCAGCTCTGCGCCGGTTCGGTGTAGCTGACGCTCAGGGTGGGCTTGTCCTTGTTCATGGCGGTGAAGACAAACTTGTAGGTGCCAGCCTTCTCCACGTTGAACGGCAGATCCCCGCCATTGGCACAGAGCGTATTGACCTGGCCGGTCGCAAGCTGGTCGGTATCGCTGCACTTGCCGTAATTGACGGGGCCGCTCCACTCGTTGCCAGCGATCTTCACCTGGGTCGACCCCAACTGATCCGTCGTCACCTCGGTGGTGAACTCATAGGTGAAGTTGCCACTGAAGTTCATCTTGTTGACCGGATCCCACTGATTCAGGAAACCGCGCACGAACACCTCGGTGTCACCAAAGGGAGGCAAGGTGCTCAGATCCGTCTTCTTGCTCACCGGCAGCCCCGCGCCCTGGGCACCGCTCTGCGGCTTGACGAACACCGCCGCCGACCAGGCGCCAAGGGTCAGCTGACCGCTGTCATTGGCCGCCCCGCTCGCGATGCTGTCGGAGTCACGGTGGGCACCGCTCAGGACCATGCCGGTCAGATCGATGGGCTGATCCTTGCCGTCACGGAAATCGCCGATGCTCTGGGGCTGATTGGTGGCGTTGATCATCACCACCAGGCCGTCGATGGCCGGATCCAGATCCGCACCGGCGCCCACCCCGTCATCCACACTCATCACGATGAGACCCGGGATCTGCTCAGGGCCGGTGTTGCGGAAGTCGACCCGCTTGATCACCTCGGCGCCGCTGCCAAGACGCAGCAGACGAGAGGATTGACGCAGTTCGGAGAGCTCCTGGTAGAAGTTCACCATCTGATGCATCTCGGCCGAACCCGGCTTGGCGTGCTGGCCAAGCACCTGCTCGATCAGCTCGTAGTTGGCCTCGTCCTTGTCCTTGCGCGGCAAGCCCTTGTCGAAGTTGTTGTCGCCAAGGGTGTAATCGACCCGGTTGTACCAGTCACCGGAGTCGTAGCTGTCCCGCTCCATGGACTTGGAGCGTAGCAGTTCGACACCCGCGTGGGTGAAGGGAATGCCCTGACCCAGCATGGCAGTCGCCAGAGAGACCCCCTGCATCCGCACCAGGTCGGCCCCGGCGGGTGCCTTGTACACCAGGTTGTCGAACAGGGTCTGGTTGTCGTGCTTGTCGACATAGTTCTGGATTTCGGTCGGATCCTGGGCATAGCCCGCCGGTTGACCGTTGTAGTCGATGTCGGAGCCTTTCTTCGGAATGCCGTCCTTGTCGGTCAGCACGAACTCCTTGAGGTTGCCCGCCATGCCGAGGCGCACCAGATCGGACTGATGCAGAGCGGTGGCGAGATCGACGCCGTCCAGCTCGTTGGCATCCACCAGGGCACCGTTGCCAAAGCCCTGGGTCTTGCGAATGGCTTCGCCGCCGTCGAACGGGCTGCCCCCGCGCACCGCATCACGCAGCCGGTCGGAGAAGGAGCCGATGCCGGTACCGGCCAGATGCTTCTGGGTCGCCTGCACGAAGCGCTTGTCATCCTGTACCTCGCCGAAGTTCCACCCCTCGCCGTAGAAATACATGTCCGGATTGACCTTCTTCACCTCGGCCAGGGCCTGCACCATCTGATCTTTCGGGTGATGGCCCATGAGGTCGAAGCGGAAGGCATCGATCTTGTAGTCCCGTGCCCAGGTGACCAGAGAGTCATCCATCAGCTTGGCGAACATGGCGTGTTCCGGCGCCGTGTTGGAGCAGCAGGTGGAGTTTTCCACCGAACCGGTCTCCGGATTGAGGCGCTGGTAGTACCAGGGCACAATCTTGTCGAGCACGGATTTGGAACCGAGACCCGCTTCGTTGGTGTGGTTGTAGACCACGTCCATCACCACGTTCATGCCGATGTTCTGCTTGATGGCCTGCACCATCTCGCGGAACTCCTTGATCCGGGTCGTCCCCTCCGCATTGGTGGCGTAGGAGCCTTCCGGAGTGGTGTAGTGGTAGGGGTCATAGCCCCAGTTGAAGGAGTCCACCCCGCGCAGATAGCCGTACAGCTCCTGCACCACGGGGTTCTCCTTGCTGTCGCTGGCTTGCAGATCACCGAGCACGGCTTCGATGGTCTCGCCGCCACCACAGTGGCTGGCAAACCTGGAGTTCTTGACCTCGGGATTGACCTCGCACAGCTTGCTGAAGTCATCGCCGATGTTGGCCACCTTGGCCGGATCCTCGTTGACGGTGGCGATGTCGAACACCGGCAGCAGCTGCAGGTGGCTGACGCCGCTCTTGGCCAGGGATTTCAGGTGGGTGACGGGCACGCTGTCGCTGTCGGTCAGCCCGAGGAACTTGCCGCGGTGATCCACCGGCGTCGACTCGTCGTTGCCGGTCAGATCCCGGACGTGGGCCTCATAGATGGTGATGTCGGCGGGGTTCTTCTGGCTGTGGGGCGCCTTGAGGCTGTCCCAGCCTTCCGGCTTGAGGGCCGGATCGTCGAGATCCACCACCTGGCTGAACTCGGAGTTCATCGCCAGGCTCAGGGAGTAGGGGTCGGTCACCTGATAGGATTCCAGCTTGCGGCTGACCGGGTGATAGACCTGGATATCGTAGCGGTAGTATTTGCCGACAAGATCGCTGCCCCCCTGCACGCTCCAGCTGCCGCTGGCCTCGTCCAGGGTCATGGCGCGCTCGCCAAGCGACTTGTGCTGCTCGTCGAACAGCGCCAGCTTGACCGACTTGGCGGTCGGTGCCCAGAGCCGGAAGGTGACATTGCCCCCCTCCACCACGGCGCCGTAGGCCAGCTTGGTGGCCGCCTCGCTGTAAAGGGCATCGAGGGCACCGGCACTCTGCACCAGGGTCGCCCCCTGCAGGATGCCGTCCGCATCGGTCCCGATGGCGACCAGCTCACCCTTGAGCAGGGGCTTGAGATCTTTCCCCGCAGGCAGGGCGAAGGCGGCGGCATCCTTGAGATGCGGGTATTTGGCCTGCTGCTCTTCGGTCAGGCTGGTCGGAGTCAGCTTGAGGTAGGGGAAATCGAATACACCCTCGCTGTTTGCGGTGATGGTGCCTGACTCTGTGTAGTAGAGGCGCACATAGGGCTTGTCCTTGCCCCCTTGCCAAATCAGGGTGTTGTCGTCGATGAGATGAGCACTGGCCCCCGCCACGCCGAAGGCGGCGGTGAAGGCTTCCGCCCGGCTGCCGAAGATCTCGTTCTTGCCGGCGACGATGGCCACGGTGCGATCCGGGTGATCACTGAAGACCACCTTCATGTCGCTGCCGGTCAGGTTCGCGAGATCGCCGTTGCGGGCGATGAAGTTGATGCAGCCTTCCATCTTGGAGAGCGGCACGACCCAGGCCGGACCAAAACTGTCCGCCGCGGACGGCGTCTTGCTCTTGTCATCCCAACCGGTGTTGAGGCCGCCCTCCGAGGTCGAGTTGCAGGCGTCGTTGTTCCACAGGTGCAGGCTGTGGCTGGCGAACGGGCCGGTGACACCGCGCGCCGCGCTGGTCTGGGTATCCACCAGGGCGATGACCGCTTCGTCGGGGCCGGCCGTCAGCAGTTCGGCCGGGGGCTGGACGTTGGGAAGACGAGCGACGGGCTCATCCTGAGGGGCAGGAGCAGAAGAACTGTTGTCGTTACAGCCTGACAAAAGCGCGAGCAGTGAGGCTGTTACCAGCGCCACTTTGGTCTTTTTCATATCCATTTTTTTATAATTCCCGCTGTAGTTAGTCTCGATATCCGAGTACCCGGTCATTGCCGAGCGGTGTCATATTAATCAGCGGGAATTGCCGTAAATGTGAGCGGATGGGCAAAAAAAACCAATCCGCATCAACAAGATAACGTTTTCATAACGAAAACTCGATCGCGCTCACAGACCTGGCACCGCTTTCGGCCCATACCAGCGGAAAGAGGGGAGCGAGTGACGAAATCAATGTCCAATCAAATGGATAGAGGGGGCTCATGTACAGAACCTTAAGCGGCAAGCGAATTAATAATACCGTCTAACGTGTTGTTTTGCTTGGATTTTCTCTGCCTACTCTTTTTGCCGTTTTTGGATAAATACACCATTGCCCACTCCAACTTCTCTGTTATTTCCTGCCAC
>NZ_JAGKRI010000186.1:0-438 GCF_017939255.1 Aeromonas sp. Prich7-2 | reverse complement strand
CAATGCTGTTCACTTAAGCGGAGCCGCATTGCGATTTACCGGAAAACGGGTCTTTGATATCTTCACCGCCCTGGGTCTCGATGGCCTGGGGCGTTTTTCTATGAACATGACGCCTATGCAGCCCCGCAACTCCGCCAACCTCCGTGGCGTATGGGCTGGCGATAACGCGCCCGCCATCACTGCCATCTGGTTCGCGATGAACTGACAGGCAAACTTAAAGCTCACCTCATTGGGCGCTCGCTGATGGGCTACGGCGGCCTGGCTGGCCTCCCGCCTGACCAGATTGTATCCAAGCAGCAATCCCCACAGCTCCTGATAGACCAAGTCCACTTTCTTGCTTCTCAGCGTGATGGCGTTGTGCTGCATCGCGCTTTTGATATCCCGGTATCCCAGCTCGATTTCCCAGCGCTCGTGGTACAGGGTCGCCACCTGAGCTGC